>JBKOWV010000206.1:0-8901 GCA_046724585.1 Verrucomicrobiota bacterium | reverse complement strand
TATGCCATCGTGAACGTTGAGCACAGCTTTGCGCGCCCCGCCGAACTTCGTCCCGGCGATCGGCATTTTCCTTTTGCAAAGGCAAATCAGCTCCTGACTTGGCGGCAGGAAACCACTGAGGAATTGTTGGCGCTCTTCGAAGAAGTCTATTCGAGCGCGTTCACCGACCGCGCAAGGGAGCCGCGAACAACGAAGACCTCGGGGGAAGACGACGGCTTCCAGCGATCGAACGGGCGCCTATGATTCGTCGCCTCCTGCTCGTCCCCTATAAGCTTGCGGAGCCGTGGGTTCGGCACCCGAATTGGATGGTCCGCCGCCCGGCTCAAGTCGCGGTGCTCGGGATCGCGACGATTTGGCTTGCATTGGCGCGGGACGAGAAGGCGAAGCCCGATGCGTTAGAACCGATCGATGAGCTTGCCCGTCAATTCTGGTCCTCGCCAAAATTGCTCGAATTTCTCAACGGGCCCGCAATCGGCAAGCCGATCGTCGGGCGCATCTGCCGCATCCTGGTGTTGCGGCTCTCGGTCGTTGCGAAGCTGCGTGAACGCGCCAGCGCCAGCGACCGTAATTTCGCCTTGCGTCTGCGGGGGCCGATTGACCAAAGGTCGCTGCGGAACCTGTTGATTTGGCAAAATCACGTTCTCCCGTCGTACCTGCGGCAGGACGAGAATCCCCAGGTGGATGTCGCGTTGATCCTGGCGGACAGGCCCGCCAACGAGGCGCGGCTCTTCGATCTGTTCTCGATCGCGCTCATGCTCGAGCGGCTTCGCAGCGTTGCGGTGTTCTGGGACGAAGAAACCGCTCTAGCCGAGACGTCAATTCTAATGTCGGAGCGGGAGCTCGGCCGCTGGCGTGCCGCCGAACCGGCGGATGATCTGGATATGATGCCGCGTGACATCATTGGCCAAGTCGAGCTTCACGGTAGCCACGGCGGCATCAAGCTGCTTCCGCATGGGCGCAAATATGCCAATGACTTCCTCAAGCTGGCGCTGCCAGGCCGGTTCATCGTTGCGGTCGGGTTGCGCGAGCGCGAGGACGGCGCGGTCGAGCCGGGCGAGCTGGACTTCTGGTTGGCCGTGACCGAATCGCTGTGCGAGCGCTATCCACGGGCTGCCTTCGTGATGCTCAATCGTCTCGCTCCCTCGCAATGGCGGGAATGGCCGGTTCACCTGCGGTTTGCACGCCACCAAGGACTGAATCTTCAAGATGCCATGTGTCTCGTTCAGATTGCTGATGGCTATCTGGGGGTCCTCGACCTATTTGGGCTTGCTGCGCATTCCGCCGGCCGACCCGGTGTTTACGTTCCGCTCGAGGATCCGCCGGCCCCGGCGCGAGGAGCTCCAGACCCCCAGGCCGCACAGGTCATCGTTGCCAGCCGCAATCGCACGGACATCGAGGCGGCTGTGACGAGCTTTTCAGGATTCGCTTCCGTCCACGCACGCTGAAACCAATGGTCCTCGTTATGTCGCGTCGACGCGGGCATTCCCTGCGCTGCCTTGAGTCGACATCGCTTTCGGCAGCGTGCCTGTATAGGCCGCGATCACCTCATCGAGGCTTCCCAATGCCGCGATCCGGCCATGCTCGAGCATGATGCCCCGATTGCACCATTTGCGGAGCAAGTCCGTCGAGTGCGAGGCAAGTACGAGGATGCTGGAGCTACCGACAAATTGCTCCATGCGCCGCTGCGCCTTGTCGAAAAAGCGCGCGTCGCCCGCCAAAAGCCATTCGTCCATCAGCAGGATTTCGGCGGGCATGCAAGTCGAGATCGCAAAACCCAATCGGACCAGCATGCCGGCCGAATAGGTGCGTGCGGGCATGTCGATATAGGGCCCAAGCTCCGTGAACTCGACGATCTCGTCGACGCGGGAACGCATGTGGCGCGGGTGGACGTTCATGTAGATCCCGCGCAATATGATGTTTTCGCGGCCGGTCGCCTCCGGATTGAGTCCGAGCGATACGTTGAGAAGCGCGGAAATCCGGCCCGATGAGTGGCTCTCGCCTCGCGTCGGCAAGTAAATGCCCGCGAGCACGCGCAGCAAGGTTGTCTTGCCGGCGCCGTTTGCTCCGATCAGCGCGACGCGGTCGCCGTCCTCGATGTCCAGCGTCACGTCGTCCAACGCGCGCACACTGATGTGGTCGGTGGCATCGCGTGCGAAATTGCCCTGCGTCGTGGTGGCGAGCAGGATCTTCTTGAGCGAGCGGCTGGCGCCCTGAAAGATCGAGAATTCGACCGAGACATTGCGCACGCGGAGAAATGCCATGCCTAGATCCAATATGCGATGCGCGGCCGAAATTTGACGAACAGCCAAAAGGTGCCGATGCTGCCGACGACGGTGACGATCAAGAGTACGGGCCACGAGTACGTGAGTGGCGAGCCACCGATAAGCGGAGCACGCACCACATCGATGGCCGCGAAGAGTGGATTGAGTGGCAGCGCTTGCATCCAGATCCCAAGCGCCTCCGGCGGCCAGAACACCGGTGTCACGAAAAATAAGACTTGCACGAAATTCGTGACGATCGGCGGCACGTCGCGGTAGCGCGCGCTGATCATGCCGAGGAGAATGCTCACCCAAATGCCGTTGATCGTGAGGATGGTAAGAGCCGGCACGATGAGCAGGACGCTCCACCCCACCGGCACGCTGAAAATCAGCAGCACGAGTGGGACGATCACCATGTTATGGCCCAACACGATGAGGTTGCGGTAGACGGAACGCCAAGCATGCACGGAGAACGGCATCCGCGCCTGCGTGATGATGTTCTGGGCGGAGACGAAGGTCTGGCACCCCTCGATAATCACTGTCGATACGAAATTCCAGACCACCAGCCCGACGGTCAGAAAGGGCAGGTAGTGCGTGATCTCCATGTTGAACAGGCGAGCGTAAATCAGCCCCATGGCCGCGATCATGATGGCCATGCTGATGGTCAGCCAGAACGGCCCCAGCAGGGAGCCGCGATAGCGCATCTTGATGTCTTCCATGGCCATGGCCGACCACATCCAGCTCTTGGACATGCCTTCGACGAGATCGGCCCATGCCGCCTCCGTCCGGGAGACCGGCTTCGGCAGATCCATGCTCATATCGACGTTCCAGTGGCTCGCCATGCGATCTACATGATCATCTTTGTAAAAACGATTGCAAGTTCCCGAGTCAGCGTACCCGCTTCGGTTGGTGGCGGCTCAAGCATGCGTTGTCATATTGACAATAGGCGGGCGATTCAATTCCCGGCGGGCTCGCCGCTCGTGAGCCTGCTCCGCCTCAGACCTGCATGCAAATTTGTCTGTACGCAACGCCATCTCTTGACCCCGTCCGGGACCTCCACTACGCCTTCGCGGCTGCGGCGCCCGCGATGTTGTGACGCATGGCCGATCAAGGCTAGGAGCGGACGTCTGCTTGTTAGCCAATCCAGTCTTGCACCGGCGATGCCAAATCGTTGCCCCTCTCGTCCGTTCTGTTGCGCTGGCATGATATGAGCGGCGGGAACGATCATGCTTCCTGAAGTGAACCCCTGGCCGGCCGAGCAGAGGTCGGCTGACACCATCGAGGTCACTTTCCTCGTTCCTTGCCTGAACGAGGAAGCAAACGTCCTTGGCACGATCGAGACCATCACGGCCACAATGGAGCGTGTCGGGTGTTCGTACGAAATTCTGGTGTTCGATGACGGCTCGCAGGACAACACGTCCGGTGTGGTTGCTGGCTATCAATCGGCACACCCGCAAGCGCCGGTTCGACTTTTCCGCAATAAGGTCAATCGCGGCTTGGCCTATAATTTCGTGGAGGGAGCGTTTCAAGGACGCGGCCGCTATTATCGTGCGGTTCCGGGCGACAATGTCGAGCTTGTGGAATCGCTCGAGAAGATTATCCGTGCCCGCGGTACCGCGGACATTATCGTGCCCCATTTCGTGGAGATTCGAAACCGACGGTTGCGCCGCAAGATCATATCCAAGCTCTATACCCATCTGGTGAATCTGGCGAGCGGATATCGACTCGCCTACTACAATGGCAACCCCTTATATCTGCGGGCGCACGTGCTGCGCTTCCACGTGGAGTGCACAGGCTTCGGCTATCAGGCGGAATTCCTCACCCGTCTCATCTCCGAAGGCGCGAGTTTCGAGGAGATTCCGCTGATCTCCTACGATCGCGAGGGATCCGCCGCCATCAACATCAAGAATCTGCTGTCGGTCACCCACTCGCTTCTTACTATTGCGCTGCGTCGATTACGCATTGTCCTCTTCGATTAGCCTCGTGGCATCGCTCAGCCGATAACCAGTCCAACGGGAAAGGTGACCAGAGGGCCCGGTGCACCCTCATAGCCAGTGGAGTTCCGGATTCCGCTTCGAGCCGCTCATTTGATTCGTTTGAGCCAGCCGCCGGGCCAAGCCGTGATCGTTCGGTCGAGACCACTTTCATTGAACCGCCATTTCGGCTCCTCGAGGACGAACTCGGGATGGCGCGCCGCAAATTCGCGCGCGGCCTGGGTGGGATTGTCAGAATTCCATTCCGCCTTGCCCCGAGGAGTATCGTGTACCAGCCCCATGATACCGTCGGTCGCGACGATGTATGAGCCGAGGCTGACCAGCGGCGCGTAGGCCTCGAGTTCTTTGAGAACGTGGGCCTTCGCGTGACTTGAATCCAGGATGACCATGACCTTGTCGCCGGGGCGCACGAGCTCGTGTACGCGCGCCACAACTTCCGAGCTGGCAGAATCTCCTTCGATGAGAGCAACGTAACTTGCGAGTTCGTGGCTTTCGATCGCCTTTCGGTTCTGCGGGCGAAGTTCGATGTCGATCCCTATTGCGCGACCTTCCGTGCCCATGGCCTTGAACAGCGACGCGCAAAAGATCAGCGAGCCCCGTGTGCTACTCCTGTCTCGACGATGACGTTAGGGCGCAACGTGAAGATCGCCTCCTGCAGCCGCACCAAATCCTCGGGATGCTGGATGACGGGGCGGCCGAGCCAGGTGAAAGTGTAGGAATATTTTTGGTTCCAGCCGGTCTTTAGCCACAACTCCGAGACCAGCTCGAAAGCCTCCTTGCCACAGAGGTCGAGGCGCTGACCATCCGCTGTCAGCGTTTTTTCGGTCGTGTCGATTACGATCCGCATGAACTCACGCCCTTCGCCATAGGGTGGAAGCCTTCGAGCGCGCCGGCCAAGAGGCGCTCGACCTCATCCCAAAGCGACACGCGCGCGGTCGACCGCATGTACTCGCGCCTCTCGTTTGCATGCAATCGCGGGTGCACCCGCAAGGGGTGACATGGTTGACGGCAAATAGAGAAGGACACATTCAGAATGAAAAGGGAAGGAAAATCAAAGGATTGTCACGTTCACGCCGCAACGGACGCGCGCCCGCTCGAGCGGCTCTTAGCAAGCCCGTGGCCCGGGACCGCGCTGGGAACGCCGCACAAGCTTTGGTAAAACTGCGCTCGCACTCGCCACCGATATTTCCCGATTCACTCCGAACATTGGAGTGGGGTCAGCCCACAATGCTGTTTAGGCCGTTGAACATACCCGGGCTTTTTCTCATAGAGCTTGAAAAAATGGAAGATGAACGAGGGTTTTTTTCTCGTCTGTTCTGCAGCGATGCCTTTCTTGAGCGTGGACTGTGCGCGAATTACCCACAGTGGAGCGTCTCGTTCAACGATCGCCGCGGCACGTTGCGCGGCCTGCATTTTCAGGCGCCACCCCATGAGGAGATTAAGCTCGTCTCGTGCACGCGCGGGGCTGTGTTCGACGTGGCGGTGGACGTGAGGCCGGGATCGCCCTCGCGTGGCAAGTGGGTGGGCGTAGAGCTCAGTGCTGATAACCGCTCAACGATATACATCCCGGTGGGGTTTGCGCACGGTTTCCAAACTCTGACCGACAATGCCGAGGTACGCTATCACATTTCCGAACGTTATCACCCCGAGGTCGCGCGCGGCGTGCGTTGGGATGATTCGGATCTCGCTATCAGCTGGCCGAAGACCGAGCAGCGCGTGATCTCCAGCCGTGACCAGGCTCTGCCGAGGCTGCGGGACCTATGAGAGGTGCTCCAGCCGCGCTGGCGCGTCCCACCTGCGATTGTGAACTGCGATTGCGGCTGCCGATGACACGTGCAAGCGGATGACCAGCATCATGCCTAACGGCGCGCTGTTTCTTGATCGGGATGGAGTCATCAACGTGGATCACGGCTACGTCCATCGGCCGGATCAGTTCGAGTTTGTTCCGGGGATTTTCGAGCTGGCTCGCTTCTGGACCAATGAGCTGCGGCGGCCGATCGTTGTCGTCACCAATCAGTCCGGCATCGGCCGCGGCTATTTCGAGCAAAACGCCTATAGCGAGCTGACAAGGTGGATGTGCGGTCGCTTTGAAGCGCAAGGCACGTTGATCGCCCGGGTCTATCACTGCCCCCATCATCCTCTGGACGGAGTTGGCGAATACCATTGCGATCATCCATGGCGCAAACCGAACCCAGGAATGCTCCTGCAGGCCATATCGGACCTTGGGCTTGATCCTGCTCACTGCGCGATTGTGGGCGATAAAATGAGCGATATGGAAGCAGGCGCTGCGGCTGGGATTGGGCTGCGCATCCGCATTGGAACCGGTGCCGGGCCGGATGAACCGGCCCACGAAGTGGCCGCCGACCTTGCCGAAGCGCTCGCCCTTTTGCGATCCCGGTTTGCCCCCGGCTGAAAGTAATCCCGGGGGTACCTGATGGCTGGCGATTTGATGCTTGAACTCGGCATCCCGCTCGGCCATTACCGTCCCTTAAGACGCTTGCCCAATGAGCCCGAACGGATCTTGGCGCGCCCGATGGGGTCAGAGACGAAATCGAACGAGCAACAGCGTGGCTAGCGACTTTGAGATGCCGCGCGTGTCGCGCGGCGGAGCGCAGAAGGCTGCGATCATTGCAGCCAAGCTGCTCGTGACCGGCGGCTGCTTTTGGTACGTCTCGCGGCAGATCGAGTGGAGTCAAGTTTTCTCCGTGATTCCGCTGCTGGACTGGCGCTGGGCTGCACTCGCGGTCTTGATGGAGATGCTGCAGATTCCGCTGTTGGGGCTGCGCTGGCGCAGTATCGTGGATGGGCTCGCGCCGCGAGACGAGCGCATGACGCGTACCGACATGATTGCCGCGACCGCTGTCGGGGTGTTCTTTACTCAGGTCCTGCCCAGCGTGGCGGGCGAAGGGGTGCGGGCTTGGCTGCTCGTTCGGCTCGGCAGTAATTGGCGCAGGGCCGTGACCAGCGTTGTGATCGATCGCGGAGTGGGCGTAGCGCTGTTGGTCATGCTCGGATTTGTCGTTCTGTTGCTGCCGTCTGGGATCACGGCTCTGGGTGGATACCGCGATCTGGTGCTCGTTGTGTACGGCGCTTTGATCCTCGCTGGAATGCTCGGTCTCCTGCTCGCACCGAAGATCGTTCCGCTGCTCGCTCGTTGGCGATATTCCCGGTGGGTGGCGACCTTGGCCGTAGACGTGCATCGAGTCCTTTTCGGATCGAAGGGGCCCGCGATTTTGAGCATTGGATGCCTCGTCCACGCGATCACGGTTGTCATCGTCTGGTCGGTCGGGCGAGCACAGGGACTGGTGCTACCCCTCGCTGATGCGGCGGTCTTGTTCACGATCATGATCGGCGTGGTGATTGTGCCGATCTCGATCGGCGGCTGGGGTCTGCGAGAGCTCGCCGTGATCTCGCTGCTTGCTGGTTACGGTGTTGCGCCGGAAAGAGCCTTGCTGTTTTCGGTCTGCTTCGGGCTCGCGCTCGCCGTCGCCTCGCTGCCTGGAGCGGTGGTGTGGCTCTTGTACCCATTCGCGCCTCATCGTTCGGCCGAGCGCACTGAAGCCGAGGTCAGGCCGGCCGCCGGGACACGCCCGTCTGGTGCTGCGCCGGATATTGCTTAGCGGAACGCGACAATGGCGAGCGTTGAACGAACGGGCGTGCGCCGCGTGGCCAGATGACCACGGGATCGTCGCGCAGGGTGGCCCTTATCGCCGGCATAACCGGACAGGACGGCGCCTACCTTGCGCGTTTTCTCCTTGGGAAAGGCTATGTGGTCCATGGCACCTCGCGCGACGCAGCGCTCGCCCGCTTGGATGGGCTCATTGCGCTTGGAATTTGCGACAAGGTCAAACTGCATTCGATGTCGCCGGCCGACTTCCAATCGGTGGCCCAGGTGATCGAGGGGGTCGCACCGGATGAAATTTACAATCTGTCGGGCCAGTCGTCGGTCTCGCTGTCATTTACTCAGCCCGCCGAGACACTGGCGGGCATAGCGCTTGGCACGCTCAATATGCTTGAGACGCTGCGACGTCTTGGGGGGAGGGTGCGATTTTACAATGCCGGCTCTTCCGAGTGCTTTGGCGATACCGGAACACGCGCGGCGAATGAACAGACGGCGTTTCGGCCGAAGAGCCCTTATGGCGTCGCCAAAGCGGCGGCCATTCCCTTGGTGGCCAACTACCGCGAGTCGTATGGACTCTTTGCCTGTTCCGGACTCCTCTTCAATCACGAATCGCCGCTTCGGCCGAGCCGCTTCGTGACCCGCAAGATCACCGCCGCGGCCGCCAGGATCGGTGCCGGCAGCCGTGCGCGGCTCGCGCTCGGTAACCTATCGATCCGCCGCGACTGGGGCTGGGCTCCCGATTATGTCGAAGCCATGTGGAGGATGCTGCAGTGCGACCAGCCCGATGATTTCGTTGTCGCCCATTCGCTCGAGGAATTCGTAGCGGCAGCGTTCCGCGAAGTCGGTCTCGATTGGCGAGATCACGTTGATTACGACCCTTCCCTTATTCGCTCCAGTGACATCATGTACTCGCTTGGCGATCCCACGAAGGCGGCACAAATGCTCGACTGGCGTCCGACCGTCAAAATGCCCGAGATCGTGGCGCGCATGGTTCGCGCCGAGCAAGAAACCGCAGGCGCCGGCGTGC
>JBKOWV010000070.1:0-17167 GCA_046724585.1 Verrucomicrobiota bacterium | reverse complement strand
CCAACGATGGCAGCAAGCTTATCGTCAGGCTGGACCGGTCTCATGAAGGCGGGATTGGGTTTGCGTTTGGAAGTTTTCTTTTTGGTTTTCGGCATAGAGGGTGATTATCGTTTCGCTCGCGCGAGGGCAACATTAATTTTAGCGAAACGAAAAAAATTTCCTAGGCGACGCGGCGAACCGCCAGCGCGGTCACGTCATCTGGCAAGCCATCGCCAGCTTCATCTGGCGCTGCCCAGTCTAATATTCCCTTGAGGAGCGCTTCGGCGCTGACCGCAGAATGATCGAGCATGTTCTCCAAAGTCTTTGGAGTGAGACGGTGTCGCGCGCCTTTTCTCGACCCAAGTAGACCATCCGTATAGAGGAGAAAAGCATCCCCGGATTCCAAGTCGATGCGGGTCTCCGTAAATTCTGGATGTTCGAGTAAACCCAATGGAGGCGCGATCGAGGCGATCGACTCAGTCGCACTATCATGGCGTACGACCAGGAGCGGCGGGTGACCTGCGCCCACCACGCTTGCGCCCCCGCTCTCGGGGTCAACCGCAACGCACATCGCCGTCATGAAAGATCGCGCACCAAAAATGCTTCGGAAATCATGATTCACGGCTTCCATGATCCTGGCTGGCGTGTTGTGTTCTACGCTGCCATGATGGAAAAGGAGTTTCGCCAGAGTCGTCAGCAGCGCAGCCGCGGCTCCGTGGCCGGTGCCATCTGCGATCCAAAATAAAATTCGGCTCCCTTCCATCGGCAGCCAACCATAGATATCACCGCCCACCTGGATCACCGGGCGATAACAGGTGGCCACTTGCCAACCGGGCAGCTTCGGAGGCTTGTGAGGAATGAGAGATTGTTGGGTCAGGCGCGCGGCGGCCAGATCGCGCTCGAGATTACGGCGCCATTCTTCGAGTTCGTCGTTTTGCCGTTCTAATTGGCGCCGCATGGAGCGCAGGCGAAGCTGGGTCTCAATTCGTGCCCGCAACACCGCCGCGTTGATCGGTTTGGTCACAAAATCATCCGCGCCAGCTTGCAAACAAAGCACTTCGCTTGCTTCGCTCCCATGCCCGGTCAACATGATCGCGGGAATTTGCGCGACTGTCGGGTCGTTATCCGAGCGAAGGCGTCTTAATACTTCAGCACCGTTTAGCCCCGGCATATCAAAATCAAGAAGAAGAAGCGAGGGCGGCCCGGCGTGAATTATTTCTAACGCTTTGGCCCCGTCTTCGACTTGGCTGCATTGGTAACCCGCCGCCGTCAGCAGTTGCGCCAAGATTTTGCGACTCACGGCGTCATCATCTACCACTAGAATCTGGATACGAGAGTTGTTCGACATCTCTTCTTTGTTGGATTCGGATGAAAAGCGTCCCGTTATTGTATTTTGGGGGCGATCTTTGCCGACCGCATTGGCCGTGAAAACGATAGCGATTTAGTGATTGGCAACGAATCGGACTGTGGATACGTTGTCAGAGCAATCCCATTTATGAAATTCTCACTCTCGCTTGCTCTGTTCACGGCTTTCTTTGTTGCATCATGCGCTGAAGAACCGCCGCAACGCTCTCATCAACGCGTCGCGACTTATGGACCAACCCAGCCCCAGCAATACCCGCCGCCGCAACAGCCGTTCAATCCAAACGGACCTGTTCAGCCTCCCGGCGCTCCGCAGACGGAGACTGCGCCTTCACCTCCCCCAACGGCTGCCCCAACCAAAGTTGCAAAGGGAGACTATCCGTACGGAATTCCCGTCCCTGGTAAACCTCATTTAGTGGAAAGTCCTTATTCACCCGGCAAGTACGTCGATGTAGAAGGATTCCCTCCAGGAACGGAAGTGAAAGATCCGTACACCGATAAAATCTTTCTCGTCCCATAACGGGTTTGCTGCCGCGAATGCTTTCGGGGTTGCGGCTGATGCTCGATGCTAGATACTGGATGTTGAATTAGGGCGGCGTTGCCTTTTTCAACAAGCCCTAGCATCACGCATCCAGTATTGCTTTCCTTTCACTCGTCTATGGAATTACGGATCAAACGCGCCCCTCGAATCGATATCGAAATCCCCGTGCCGGGTGATAAAAGCATTTCGCATCGCGCCGTTATCATCGCCGCGTTGTCCAATGGCATCTGCACGTTGCGCGGCTTTCTCCCGAGCGAAGATTGCATGCACACGGTCAATGCGATACGCGCTTTAGGTATCAAGATCGAACAGCCTGAGCCGAACACGCTGGTCGTCCATGGAAAAAAGCGTGTACTCACGCCCCCCAAAAACGATATTGATTGCGGAAATTCCGGCACCACCATGCGACTCTTAGCTGGCCTGCTTGCCGGACAGACATTTGAGAGCCGGCTGGTGGGCAATGCCGGCCTCGCCAAACGTCCAATGGATCGCGTCATTGCGCCGCTTCGGAAGATGGGTGCAAACATCGTCGCGGAAGGGCCGGAGCAGACGTCGCCACTTCATATCCGTGGCGGCTCCCTACGTGGAATTCATTACCGTCTGCCCATTGCGAGCGCGCAGGTCAAGAGTGCGTTGCTTCTGGCTGGCCTCTTTGCCAGGGGTAAGACCACTGTCGAGGAGCCATCACCCACGCGAAATCATACCGAGGTGCTGCTTAACTATTTTCTCGTTCGCACGGTACAAGATGACGATGGCAACGTCACGGTCTTCGGCGATCAGGTTCCGGAGTCGCGGGACTTTACTATTCCGGGCGATATTTCCTCGGCGGCTTTTTGGTTGGTCGCTGCCGCTGCACAACCACGGGGGCACCTGCTCGTGCGCGGCGTTGGCCTAAACGCCACACGAACGGCATTCCTTGGTGTTCTGCTGCGAATGGGCGCGCAGGTGCGGGAGGCCATCGAAGATGTCGATCAACTTGAACCGCGCGGAATCGTCGAGGTCACGGGCGTACCCCTCAAAAGCACCGTTATGCAAGGCAAAGAGGTGCCGCAGTTTGTTGACGAACTGCCCATCCTCGCAGTCGCAGGCGCCCTGGCAAATGGCCAGACAATTATTCGTCATGCCCAGGAATTGCGCGTGAAAGAAACTGATCGCATCGCTGCCATCGCGCACAATTTGCGGACGATGGGAGCGCAAGTTACTGAAACGAATGATGGCCTCCAAATTCGCGGCCCGGCTCGGCTCCGCGGGGCACGGGTGGCGAGCTTCGGGGATCATCGCATTGCGATGGCTTTTGCCATAGCTGGTTTGTTCGCCGAGGGCGAAACCATTGTTCAGGATGCCGACTGCATCCGCGAATCTTATCCCGGATTTCCAACTTTACTGGAAAAGTTCACCAACCCGAAACGGATGCAGATAAGCACGCCTGTCATCGGCTCGCTTACCCCTGCTCCGGTCGAGGAAGCGTAATTCACCGGACGCATAGGTCACATCGACTTATGAGGCATATTGCGTCGCCATGAGAACGATGGCTAAAGTTGCCTCGCGTCATGCATTTCGCCCCGCAGTCTTCTCATCGCGTCGTTACTATTGATGGGCCGGCGGCCTCGGGAAAAAGTAGCGTCGCACGCTCGCTCGCCCGGCGACTGGGTTTTGCATACGTGAATTCGGGGGCAATCTATCGGGCGATCACCTGGCATATCCTGCAAAAGGGGATAGACACGAGAGATGCCTGCCGCGTCACTCAGGCTGTCGAGTCTGCCCAGATCGCCTGCCACCTTCAAAACAACGAGTCGCGCATCTTTATCGATAACGTCGATCCGACGGATTACCTGCGTAACGACTGCGTGAACGAAAATGTCTCTCACGTTAGTAGCGTGCCCCGAGTTCGCGAAATTGCGGTGCGGAAAATGCGTGACTGCGCTCGCAATCACGACGTGGTCGTGGAGGGGCGGGACATCGGTTCCGTAGTCTTTCCAGACACCCCCTATAAATTTTATATCGACGCTTCGCCCGACGTGCGTTCCCGCCGTCGTGCCGCCCAGGGCGAACGCGATGAAATTAAGATGCGCGACCACGCCGATTCTTCGCGGCCCGTGTCACCGCTCGTCATCGCGCAGGATGCGCACGTCATCGATACGTCGCATTTGACAATCGAAGGAGTCGTCGACGAGATCATTGCCCGTCTTAAACAAATGAGTCTGCGGATTTAGCGATTTAACGATTTAGAGATTGAATGAAAACAAATCGCTAAATCACTAAGTCGTTTACTCGTTAAATGAATCTCTACTACTGGCTCGGGTACAATCTTTCTCGCCTGGTTGGCAGATTGTTCTTTCGTATTCGAGTAATTCATCGAGACCGGATGATTCAAAATGGTCCGGTAATTCTCGCGATGAATCACCAGAGCTACCTGGATCCGCCGCTTGCCGGCACGACATGTGATCGGCCGATCTATTTTCTGGCGCGGAAGACGCTAATGGACGTACCGCTGCTCGGCTGGCTCTTACCCAAGCTGAATGTAATCCCGGTTAATCAGGAAGGAATCGACCGCAGCGCGCTCAAGGCCCTGATTCGCGTTCTCAAGTCTGGAAACGCCGCGCTGGTTTTCCCGGAAGGGTCGCGGACGCTCGACGGTAATTTGCAGCCGGCAGAGCCCGGATTGGGGTTAGTGATCGCAAAAACGCTCGCGCCGGTCGTGCCGATGCGAATCTTTGGCGCCCACGAAGCCTTGCCGCGTGGCGGTGGTGGTTTGCACTTTGTGCCAATTACCATCGTGATTGGAGAACCGATTTTTTTTACGACCGCCGACGTCGAATCGCCGACGAGGGACATTTACCAGCGACTAAGTCAGCGCGTTATGGATGGGATCGCGGCATTATATTTAAAGTGAATGCAGTTTGCGCGTGCTAGCCCGAGATCGATATTCAAAGGTGAATTCGACACATCCGGCTGGCGAACCGCCGCCGTCATCCCGAGTTCTCAGGAGTGGCCTTGTGCTGATGCTCATCATCCTCGGATCAATGGCACTCTTAGCCGTGTATGCCAATATCCAGCGTTTCCGCCGGGAGCGGGTCGAAACTGTAATCGTGACGCCGGCAACTTCTCCGTCGGTGCCGACGCATTGATTCCCCTGCGGCCGGCGGCAGGTAGTTTGCTTTGTTCGAATAGGTAACTGGATGGGGGTCTAATCCCGACATGAAGCAAATTTTTTGTCTGCTGGTGATTATTTCTTTGAACGATATTTTGCTCCTGCCAAAAGCAGCTAACTGAAGCAGACATACAAGCGCTAATCGAGCGTGAAGTGAAGCGACAATTAGCCGCAGAGCATGAGGCCGAAGAAAAGGAGGTTGAACGCCGCCGCGCCGAATTTAACGGCCGTAAGAACGCGCTGCTGAGGGAGGAAAGCAACCCCAGGGAGCGCATCGGCTCCCGGAGTGCCGCAGGCCCCGCTCCGTCCCACGATTAGGGACAGATCGGCAAATCCGGCGACAGCTTTATCACCGGGGACCCTCCGAGTCCCGCGCCTTCCCCCCGGGGGCACCCTTCCAGAACGTGCCCCAGTGGGCACGTTTCTAGGGCGCCCATCTGCACCGGGCCGTTTCGCGAGCCCGGTGCCGGCAGCCTCAGTACCAGCCACTTCTGAGACCTTAGCGAGTCCTTCAGTGACACCCGACTTTTCGGCGTCTCCATCCATTTCGCCGTTGCCTGAGGCGGCGGAAGGCGCTTCCCTTACTCCGACGCCAACATCGCCCGACGGAACGGCGGAGTAGTGCTGCAGGTGAATCGCGGAGGAGTTCCACCAATTGGTGGGAGCACGCCGTCACACAACCTTTGGTCGCTCGGCCGCGAGCTGCCGCGCGTATTCGAGCGTGTCGATTGTCTCCACGTTTTTGTCGCGCCGGATCGCTTTGATTCTTGGGAAGCGCAGCGCCAATCCACTCGCATGGCGCGTGCTCGGCTGGATGGAATTGAAGGCGACTTCGAGCACGATGTCCGGTTTCACCTCTCGATATCGGCCATGATCCGCGATCGTATTCTGCCGGAAGTGCTCGGTTAATTCCGCAATCTCCGCATCGGTCAATCCGCTGTAGGCTTTTCCGATGGGCAAAAGTTCGCCGGTGGTTTCATCGCGCACTGCAAATGTGTAATCGCTCAATACATTATTACGTTTGCCGTGGCCAAGCTCAGCCCCGACCACCACCACATCCAGCGTCGCCAATTCCTTCTTTAGTTTGAACCAATACATTCCACGGCGCCCCGGTGAATAAAAACTTTCGGGGTCCTTGATCATGAGACCTTCATTCAAACGACGGCGAGCCTTATCGAAAATTTGCTCGATTTCGGCGGCAGAATGTGCGGGCGACACTTTGGCAGTTTGGAACTGCGGCGGGAGACGCAAGCCGCGGAGCGATGCGCGCCGGCGCCGGAGCGGAGTTTTCAGCAAGGAGCATCCGTTCAGCCAGAGAAGATCAAAAATCACAAACGCGACCGGTACATCCGCCGCGGCCTCCTCAAATAAATCCGCGCCGTCGCTCTTCCGGCCGAGCCGCTTTTGCAGATCGAAGAAGGTGAGCCTGCGGCCCTCCTGGAAGGCAATAATTTCACCATCCACAATCAACTCTTGCTCGAATGTCTTTGCCCTCCCCGCCAGCTCTCGGAATTGATCGGTGATGCGGCGCAAATCGCGCGAAAAAATTTCCACTCGCTCTCCGTTGCGATGAAGCTGTGCGCGAATCCCGTCAAATTTATCTTCCACGTAAACTGTAGCTGCGGCTCCGTGGGTATCGTGGGATGAGCGTTCATCGACGAACCGTTTCCAGACCGCTTCTGCGGTTGGCTCGGGAGTCGCAAGCATGCACTTGATGGGACGAAAGATCGATAACTCGGCACGATCCAATTCTTTTCTAGAGGCGAGCGTTGCGGTGGCGCCGATGTCGCCGAGAAGCATGTTGGCCTCCTTCACTTCATCGAGCGGCACCTCAAATGCGCGGGCGATTGCTTCTTCGACGAGTCCTTCCCGCAAACCAATGCGTAAGTCTCCGCTGAGAATCTTGACCACGTACTGACCCTCTCGGGCGGAAAGCGTGGCAAGGCGCGATCGCAACCGTTCGGTTTTGGCGGCTGGACCACGCGTTTTCTGCAGTTCATCAAAAAAATCGCGCGACTGTTTGAGCGTGAATGGTTCGGGCTTGGTCCGTCCCTGCAGGGTTTCGAAGGCGGTTTTGCCCGCATCTCCATGGCTGTGGGCCACGCGGCGAAATTCGGACTCACTCAATTTCGACGCTGCCATCATTGCGCGGTAAATGATCCATTCTCCCACCTGCAATGTGCGGAGATCGCTCTGGGCAAACGCGCGACCAGTAAAATAAGTCGTCGCAATGGCGAGCTGCTCCTGATCCAGCGTGTGCAAGTAACCGGCGAGCAGGCGGATCTTCTCCAATTTTGCAGGAGTTGCACCAATTGCTTCGCCAACCTCGGCAAACGCCAGGAATTCCGATTCGGGTTGGGAAGCGCGTGAATCTTGCCTGCCTTGTCCGGGATTTTGCGGGACAGCTTCACCGTGCGCTTTGCCAAAGGCTGCCGGCAACATGTCCCGTGCCGGACGGATTCGCTGAGGCGAACCGATAGCAGCGGACAGAATGTCTGCGCTACCGAAACGCAGCTCCATTTGATTTTCTGCATTCAGAGCCCAGGCCTCGAAGCCGCGTTCGCGCAAATCGCGCGCAAATTCGGCAGCGAAACCATGAAGGGTAAATACGCGTCCTGGTTGCACAAGTTCGACATAGCGAATCAAGTCGGGGTAGTCAGCGTGATCTGAGAGCGGAAAAGCAGCATCGACCTGATAGCGATAGATCGCATTCGGATCGACCGCCCATCCGCTGATCATCGCGACCCGTTTGCGCGGAATTGATTCCAGCATTGGCGATCGATTTGCGCTTGGCGGGCAGATCAGAACTTTCCCGGCAACATCATCGGCGTTGTAGCGGACATATTTGCAAAACGATTGGCCGAACTCCTCATAAATGCGTGTCATCTGATAAACGGAACGGTGTAGCATGGGCGTGAGGCCAGCTCCCTCGAGCGAGCACAATATTTCCTGAGCCTTGCCTAACGAGTAACCCAGGAGCACAGGCACCTGATCGGCCTCGACTGTTTCGCGGCAGAAACTGACCACCTGCTCGACAACCCGGTCAGTTGGCGGAAATCGATAGCGGGGCAGGCCAAAAGTCGTCTCCATGATGAGGGTATCGGCTTGGCGCCACTCAGCCTGCTCAGCGGATTTGCCCGGTCGCAGTTTGAAATCCCCCGTGTAAAGCAGCGTTTCATCACCGGCGAAAAGGAAACACTGTGCCGAACCAAAAATGTGGCCGGCGGGCAACAACATGAGATCGAACCCGCGCACCGTTCGTCTTTCACCAAGTGGCAGGACATGTTCTGTCCGGCTACCCGGTAGCCGGCTTCGTATCAAACGGGCAGTGCGCTCAGAGACAATGACCTCATCGTGTGGCGCGATGTGGTCAATGTGCGCGTGTGAAACGAAGGCGAAGCGTTTTGCATCCCAGGGGTCGAGCCACAAATCCTGCTGCGGCAAATATACCCCTCGCTCAAAACGAACATCAATCACGGGCAAAATCTAGGCGCGAAACAAGGCCAGCGAAACTGTCAGGCCCGTCGCTTCCATGCGACGCACATTGACATGCAGCATGTCTGCCCGTTTTATTAAAAGGATGAGACTTATCCCCGCAGCGTTCGTGCTGCTGAGTATTGCGAACGGGTTCGCCCGGACGGTGGAAGAACCAAGGGTCGTCGAAAAGGTGGCACCGCTCCCGGTCGCGTTGAGCAACGATTTCGGGTTTCGGAAAACGAAACTTTACTTTTTGAGTGAGAAGGTGCCGAAACAATCTGAGCGCGCCCGACAGACGACGAGCACGTTTAAACCGGGATCGTCAGGTACATCGCCTTCCCAGAAGACACTGACGCTGCAGGATGTGCCAATCACCTTTGAACGGCAATACCGGCTCTTTGGGGCCGTAACCCAGCTGGATCAACGTCAACGTTTCGGCGATTACTTCGATTTCTTTTGGCGCGCCAAACGGGCGGCCGATGTGACCGTGCGGCTCGAGTATCGCCAGGAAAAATTGCACGACCACGTTCAGGCGCAGGAGATTTCCTACCGAAACGTGCGCGGCACTCGTAAGACAGAATTCAAGGTCATCGGCGACGATTATCTTGACGACGGCCGAGTGATTGCCTGGCGGTGTTTGTTAATTGAAAATGGCCGGATCGTGGCAGAAAACCGCTCCTACATGTGGGAGTAAATGAGATCATCTCTCTTTGCAAGATACGGCTCTCTGGCTTCTCTAATTCGAATCAAATTTTAGAGTGTTGCCAAGACTAGCCAGGTTTGACAGTCTGGCTGTTGGTCTGGTATCTTTAACCGAGCAAACGTGGAGTCATCGATTCAAGTAGGGGTAAACGGTCCGACCGTATGGGTGAAAGTAGAGGGAAAGGGTAGTTTCCTCAACAGCGGCAACCTGAAAGAGTTTGCGCGCGAGATGTTGGACCGCGGTTATCGCGAGTTTGTCATTGATTTGGCAGATTGCGCCATGATGGATTCGACCTTCATGGGAACAATGGCCAGCGTGGCGTTGCGCCTGAAGGAACTCGGTCGGGGTCATCTTCACGTGGTTCACTGCCGGAATCGCAGCCGGGAACTGCTCTCCGGCCTTGGCCTCGATCAAATATTTGACATCCACAACAATGGTGCGACCCCGCCTGAATGTGAGGAGCTCGAGCGCGGGTCCACGGAGCAGTCGCGAAAGAACAAGAAACAGGAGCAAGCCCAAACGATGCTGGAAGCGCACGAAGCCCTTTGTGAGGCGGCGCCGAAAAATCTCTTTCGCTTCAAGGACGTTCTCGATTACTTAAAACAAGACCTTCATCACGAGACGCCTTCGAAGTAAGCTGGCCCTTCCATCATGTGGCCGACTCTCCTCTTCGGACTGCTGCTGGCGTCTGTCGCCGGGTGGATTTTTACCGCCTACTGGCAGACTCGGAGAATTCGGAGGCTGGAACGTTCCCATGAGGAAATTCAGGTCGAAGAAACCCTGGTTTTTGATTTCCTGCACGGGCTTGGCGAAGCCTTCAGCGAAACCATTCGGCCTCAAGAACTGCACCGGCTCATCGTCGAAGGGGCGACGCGCATTCTGGACGCACACGGCGGCGCACTTTACATAACGGATCGTACGGGCAGTAAGCTTACTCCAGCCTTTGTCTCCAAGGGTTGCCCGCCGCTGGTGGATGTTCCGCCAAATATTTTGCAGCAAGCAGCTGCTACACCGATCGCCTTGGAGAGCTATCTGCGGCTGCATTCGGTCACCCCGGGGGAGGGGATGATCGGGCGCGTCTTGCAAACTGGACAATCCCTTTGCTTGAACGATCTCTCAGAGGTGCCGGAGTTGGTGAAATTGCGAGGCAGTGCATTTGGCACTGCATCAGTCATGGCCGCGCCTCTCTCCTACGGAAAACAAGATCTGGGCGTGCTGGCCATTGCCAATGGCCCCCTGGGCGCACCCTTTTCGCAGGGCGATTTCGTTGTTTTTAAATCGATCGCCGAGCAGTCCGCCTTTGCTCTCTACAATGCCATTATCTACTCGATGGCGAACGAAAAGAAGCGACTCGACCACGATCTCGAAATCGCCCGGGATATTCAGCGAATTTTGCTTCCCGCCGAAGCGCCGGCTATTTACGGATTTCAGATCAGCGGCCTTAGTGTGCCTGCCCGTCAGGTGAGCGGAGATTATTTTGATTACATCCAGGTCGATAACGAACGGCTCGGCGTAGCCATCGCGGACGTCTCGGGTAAGGGCGTGCCCGCATCCCTTATCATGGCTATTTGCCGCAGCGTGTTGCGTGCCGAGGCGGCGCGGAATCCTTCTCCGGCCGATGTTTTGCGAAAAGTGAACCGGCAACTCTATCCCGATATAAAGGAAGACATGTTTATCAGCATGGCCTACCTCATCCTGGATCATCAACGCGACGGTGTTACGCTCGCGCGCGCCGGGCACGACGCGCCATTACTCTACAAGCGGAACTCGCAGACGGTTGCGCCGGTAAAATCGCCCGGAATGGTCGTAGGAATTGACAGCGGAAATGTGTTCGATAGGCTTACCGCCGATTTCGCCGTCCCTCTCGAGCGCGACGATTGCCTGATTCTCTACACCGACGGCGTGACCGAAGCGCTCAATACCGATGGCGATGAATTCGGACTTGATCGCATGATCCAATCGGTTCGCGCCAGCGCAACCGATGGCGCCCAGACGATTGTAAAAAGAATTATCGAGGATGTGCGTAATTTTACCGGTTCGGTTCCCCCAAATGACGACATCACTTTAATTGCGATTCGCAAGACATGAAAAGGAAAGAGACAGAACGATCGACAGCGGAAAACCCCGCATCCGCATCGGCCGTGGCCGCGGGTGAGGCGGAGCGAACTGACCTGGAAGATCCAACAGCCCGGCTGCAAGCCGACCTCGATCGGTTTCGGGACCTGGCGCTGCGCAGCCAGGCCGATTTCGAGAATTACAAAAAACGCGCTGCGCGCGAAAAAGAAGAGGCAATCAAATACGCCAACAGCTCGTTGCTTGAGAAGCTGGTGGCGATTGTCGATAATTTCGAGCTCGGTCTCGAAGCCGCGAAAGGGGAAGACGAACAGTCTCCGGTTTATTCCGGGATGATTCTCGTATTGAAACAACTCAACGATTTCCTGTCCGAAAATGGATTGCAACCAATCGAGGCAGAGGGAAAAAAATTCGATCCGAATCTGCACGAGGCGATCGCGCATCGACCGAGTGATTTGCCGGAAGGAACGGTTATCCGCCAAACCCGCCGCGGTTATCGCTTTAAAGACCGTTTGCTGCGACCCTCGCAGGTGGTTGTTTCAAGCGGGCCCGCAAATAAGTGAGGCTCCTTGCGGGTCTCTCCCATTAGTCCCATAGATCAGATAGGACTTATCAGTCATATGGCCACGAAAAAGCGCGATTACTACGAAGTGCTCGGCGTGGGGCGGAATGCCTCCGAAGAGGAGGTTAAGCGCGCTTATCGCAGACTCGCCGTCAAGTTTCATCCGGACAAAAACCCGGACGATCCGCATGCCGAGGAAAAATTCAAGGAGCTTGGGGAAGCGTATGATGTCCTCATGGATTCGGATAAACGCGCCGCCTACGACCGCTTCGGCCACGGTGCCTTTGCCTCGGGTGGCGCTGGTTTCGGTGGTTTCCATGATCCGTTCGATATTTTCCGCGAAGTCTTTGGCGGGGGCGGATTCGGCGGCGGAATTTTCGAGACATTCTTCGGGGGCGCCGCCGGGGGCACCGAAGATCGCCAGCGCGGATCTGATTTGCGTTACGACATGCAGATCGGACTCGAAGAAGCGGCTTTTGGCGTCGAAAAAGAAGTTGAAATCGAGAAGCTCGATACCTGCTACAAATGTCATGGCAGCGGGGCTGAGCCCGGTTCGCGGACGATTAACTGTCCCACCTGCGGTGGCCGTGGTCAGGTGATCAGTTCGCGCGGATTTTTTCATGTTTCGCAAACCTGTCCCCGCTGTCGCGGTGCCGGTGAAATTATCGAGAAGCCGTGTCCAAAGTGTCACGCGGAAGGACGCGTGGAAAAACTCAGCCGCGTCAAATTGAAAGTCCCGGCTGGAATCAGGGAAGGTTCGCGGCTGCGTTCCTCACGCAATGGCGAGGCCGGTATTCGTGGCGCACCTCCGGGCGACCTTTATGTCGTCATCCATATCAAGGAGCACAAGGTCTTTCAACGGCAAGACGATGACTTGTATTGCGAGGTGCCGATTGCTTTTTCGCTGGCGGCTTTGGGCGGCGAGGTCGATGTGCCGACGCTTGAAGGCAAAGCGCATCTCAAAGTGCCGGCCGGCACGCAAAGCGGGCAGATGTTCAAACTGCGCGGCAAAGGGATTACAAACGTCAACGGCCGCGGCCGCGGCGATTTGTTCGCGCGTTTAATTGTCGAGGTGCCGTCGCGCTTGAATGGAGAGCAACGTCGCAAGCTCGAAGAATTTGCAGCGCTTTGCGGCGAGGAAAATACCCCCTTGCGCAAAAGTTTTTTCGAACGCGCAAAGGAATTTTTCAAATAGTGCCCCGCAGTTCCCGTGTTGCGCAATGCTCTCAAACTGATCGAATGCCCGCGTGACGCCTGGCAGGGTCTGAAGAGACAAATCCCAACCGAACTGAAGGCGCGTTACCTGCGCGCCTTGATCGGAGCAGGCTTCAAGCACATCGATGCCGTAAGCTTCGTCTCTCCCAAAGCCGTTCCACAGATGGCGGACAGCGAGAAGGTGCTGGAGCAAATAGATACACCAGACGATATCGAAATCATCGGAATCGTGGTGAACGAGAGGGGCGCCGAACGCGCCGCTGCAACCCGGGCCGTCACGACCCTTGGTTATCCCTATTCCATCTCGGCGACATTTCTGCGAAAAAACCAGAATCAGACGCCCGACGAGTGCTACAAAATTTTGCAGTCAATCAAAACAAAAGCTGATGCGTCGGGCCTCGGCATGGTTGTTTATGTTTCCATGGCGTTCGGAAATCCGTATGGCGATTCCTGGAATGAAGGCACGGTGCGTGAGGCAATTGAGAAGATCGCCAATCTTTCGATCCGATCTATCTCGCTGGCAGACACGGTCGGTGTCGCCGTCCCCGATCTGATCGGCCGGATCGTCCAATCGGTAACGAGACAATACGCCGGCTACGAAATTGGCGTGCACATGCACAGCACGCGCAGCGACGCTTCAGCCAAAGTGCTCGCCGCATACGACGCGGGTTGCCGCCGCTTCGACTCGGCCATGGGTGGCCTCGGCGGATGCCCCTTTGCGCAGAACGCGCTGGTCGGGAACATTCCGACAGAGAGTGTAGTCGAGGCGTTTGCACAACGCGGTGTGGAGCCGCCGATAAGCAAATCGCTGCGGAATGTGCTGGAGATGAATTCGCTCATCGCGTCCAGCTACCAATAACGAAATCAGATTGCTTGTCCCATAGGTTCCGTTAGCCCTACAGGTCATATCTAAGATCCGCCAGAAGACGCGCTCATGCACCGCTTCTATATCTCGCCCGAAAATTGGCACCCTGACGGACTCGCGTTGGCGGGATCGGAAGCCCACCACGCGCGCGATGTCTTGCGCATGAAGCGGGGCGAGAAGCTTGTTCTTTTCAACGGACGCGGGCGCGAAATCACTGCCGAGATTGTCGATCTTGGCGGTGGCGAAATTCGCTTGCGGAAATTGCACGAAGCCGAAACACCGCCGCTGCGCTGCCGGATCGTTTTGGGACAAGCGGTTCCGAAGGGAAAACACATGGAGTTGATCGTGCAGAAGGCGGTCGAGATCGGCGCAGCCGAGATTGCGCCGATCATTTCCGACCGCACCATCGTGCAGGTCGATTCTGAAAGCGCCGCGCAAAAACAGTCGAAATGGCAGCAAATCGCCATTGAGGCCGCCAAGCAATGCGGCCAGAACTGGCTGCCGCGCATGCAGGTACCGAGGAAGCTCGCGGAGTTCTTTGACACAGCGACCCCGAATGCAGGGTTTGATCTTCGCCTGATCGGATCGCTTCAACCCGATGCGCAACACTTAAAGAAAATCCTCGCAGATTATTCGAGCGAACACCAGCGTCGTCCGCAAAGCGTTTTGATGCTTGTCGGACCGGAAGGCGATTTTACGCCTGCGGAACTTGCGCTAGCCCGTCGCCATGGTTGCCGCCCCATCACTCTTGGCCCAATCGTCCTGCGAGTGGAGACCGCCGCAATCTATTGTCTGAGTGTTCTCTCCTACGAGTTGCTGACGTAACAGGGTCTAGCAGCGGCTGTGTCAAGCGCCGAGCCGTGACTCAGGCGATTGGCACAAGCGCCTTTACAGCGATTCCGAATCTATTCCGCGATCGCAGCTTCGACAGCAGATTCCGGCTGATGAGCTGGAGCTGGCGCGGTCTCGTCCGGCGGCGCGGGCTGGATTGAAACAATCGAAAATTGAGAGGTGCCGTGCTCCGTGTTGAGGGAGACAGCGTCGCCGGTTTTGTGACCGAGCAACGCCTGCGAAATGGCGGTTTGATACGAAATAATGTGGCGGTCGGGATCGCCGTCCCATGCGCCGAGAATGGTGTAGGTTTCTTCTTTATTCGTTTCCATGGCACGCAGCGTGACGATTGTGCCGATCGAAACACGCGACGTATCGACATTTTCAAATGAAGTCCCGCGCGCGTTGTGCAGCATTTGTTCGAGCTCGGCTTTGCGTCGCATGAGCACACTTTGCATTTGCTTGGCCGCTTTGAACTCAAAATTCTCGCTCAAATCTCCATACGACCTGGCGAGCGCGATTTCCTTGCTGTTCTCCGGAATTTTTACTTTTACAAGCTCTTCATATTCGGCTTTGCGCCTTTCCAGGCTGCTCCAGGAAACGATTAACGGCGCGGCCTTCTCCTGCGGCTGCGCGCCTGTGATCGCGCCCTCCAGCCCCGGATAGACTTTGACGATCCGGCCCAGAAGCGAGCGTTTGGTCAGCTCGTCAAACAGCGGGCTTAGTTGTATCCGCCGCATCGCATCGCGCGCGATAGCAACATCGGCTTTCTCAAAAATGTCCCCAAGCAATTGCCGATCTTCAACCAGCACCCGATGCAACTTGCTGGCGCGGCCGGGCGTGTTGTGCTCTTCGCGTTCGAGGGTTGCGAAAACCGCCCCGAGCAGATCCGGCGTAATCAACTCGCTCCAGCGCTCCCGTTCGCTGCAGAGCCAGGCCAGCATTTCACTCGTGGCGGAATGTTCGCGGATGCTCCGCTCGAGCATTGTCCGAAGTTCGGCACGCTGGCCGGCCTCGCTCAAAATGCGCGGAATTTGTGCGATCATGCGACCGTGGCTCCCTTGCATCAATTGTAACGCCCGGTCCGTCCAGCGAGGACCGAGCGCCGATGGCAACGCTTGCAATACTCTTTTCTCTTTTGCCGCCGGCAATTTTGGCAAAACCGAACTCAACCGCTTCTCTTCCTCGAGAATTAATTTCGAAAGAGTCAGACCGATGTGCGTCGTATGCAGTTGTGGAACGCGTTCGAGCAAATCGTCGCGTGCGATGATCAGCTCGAAGGCGAGTTCGGGATGCATTTTCTGGTTGCGCACCGCCATGTTCTCGATCGTCGCGATAATCGGCTGCAGTTGTTTTTCAGGTTCTTTGAATTGCTGGTGAAATTTTATGATCTGATCAAGCCCCGCGATTTGCTCCTTTGGCAGCCGTGCCTTGTTGAATAAAGCAATTAGCTCGTCGGCGTGCGACACACCTTCGCCGCGCAGTTGGATTGGCTCCGTCTTTTTCGCAGGAATGGAAAAAGCGCCGCTCGCTTTGAGTAACTTTTTTGTGGATTCCCACCAGCGTTTCCATTCCGCTTCGCTCAGAACATCCCCGACCAGCCATTCACCGATCTGCTGGGCTGTGGCTTTACCGTCTAAACTTTCAAGAACGTTTTGCACCAGCGCAGCCGGATTTTCCCTGGCCAAATCTTTGATCGACCGCAGATTTGTTGCCTTGCGGACCAGAAAATGCTCTGGCGCGAGCGGCGCGAGATTCTCCGCCGCATACTGCGCCTGCATCGGATGCGACTTCTTGCCTGCAAAATCAATTACGATCTGGTTAAGTAGCAGGTTCCAGTCGCTCACGCGACCGAATCCCCAACTCTTATGCAAACAAAATGTGCCCGGCTTTAATTTTTCCAGCTGACTGGCGGCGGGAAGAGTAAGTTTACCAGCATCGACGAGTTTTTGCAGTTCGGGATCCATTTATGGACATCTACGCCTCATGTGACGTATAGGCCGGGCGGGCGCTCATTGCAATTTGCGGTTGCCGTTCGCCTCGCCGCATGAAACTCTCCCCGCCGTGACGACGAGCATCTGGTTTTGGATCGCCTTTCACATCGGCGTCTTCATCGCCATTGCAATCGACCTCATCACCTTCAAACGTCGCGATCGCGAACTGAGCATGCGCGCGGCGGCGCGGAGGACCGTATTATGGGTGCTCGTATCACTCGGATTTAACGCGCTCGTGTGGCGCCTTAAAGGCCCTCATCATGGCCTCGATTTTTTTACCGCTTACCTGATCGAGTATTCGCTGAGCGTCGATAACATCTTTGTGTTTGTATTGATTTTCGCGCATTTCCAAGTCCCTCCGATGGCACAACATCGCGTCTTGTTCTGGGGAGTCGTCGGCGCGCTTATCATGCG
>JBKOWV010000162.1:0-14244 GCA_046724585.1 Verrucomicrobiota bacterium | reverse complement strand
AAACGGCGTTTTGCCATCGTAAATCGATCATATTTGGAAACGAAAAGGAACGTTTTGAAATCGACGATTTCGGAATCCTAAGTCTGGCGCTTCAGTCGATCACCTCCAGGGCATCAAGACTGTTAAATCTCGCGACAACGGGGGGCCTGAAGGGGTCAGTCCTCACTTTTGAAACTGAGGGATAATAGGCCGGTCTGCGAATGTTGGCAGCTTAACGCAATAACCTGCTATTCGTCTGAAGTCGCCGCTGTAGGAGCGCTCAAGCTTTTACTGTAGAACCCAGATCGGTCGAAGCAGCAAACGCGTCGCTTCCCGGCTGCGAGCATCGAGCAGGCATTTTTGATCCGGCGCGCGCGCGTCTCGGCTTGCTTGGCGGAGGTGATCCAGTGGATCCAATCTCGGCGCGCGTTGGGCGTAATATCCGACCACAACGCCCGCGCCGTCGGGGCGGCGGCGGCGAGAGCTTTTCTCAGATCTGTCGGCACCGTCGGTTCCGGTTCCTCTGCCGCCGGCGCGATCTCGAGGCTGACAACGTCACCCGCGTCTGCGCCCGCAGCTTCGCACAGCGTCCGGTCCACTTTGAGCCAGTGGCTTTTCTGACCATCTGGCTCGAGCACCGCTTGAAACGGGAAGCCATTGATGGTGCCTTCGATTGCCGTCATGCCGCGCGAGGGGAGCTTCGCACTGGCGTTCTTTGGCAGGGTGAGAAAGGTCCAGGCGTCGGCCTTCTCGCTCTCGGCCGGCCGGAAGAGTTTCGCTTTGAAACGGATTTTGGAAGCGGTCTTGGTCACTTTGCTTGGTATCACTGATTAAGTGCCGGGCAAGCAACAGTTGATTCATGCGCCGCGGCTCTTTTGAACCGAGTTCGCCGCGGCCGCGTCATCAGCTACCGAGAGGGCAATCTCATGAGCGGAGATTTGCTGACCGTCTCGGAGGGCGATAGCAGTGAAATCCGCCGCTGATGAAGTTCACTACTTGTCCGGAATTACGATCTCACGATCACTTGTGTCGACCACGAATATGGCAAGCAGCTTCGCCGGAGCCGTGGTACTGGCATTCTGGCTAACCTGGTGATGATCACCCGGCCGCTCGGTCCAGCTCTCGCCGGCTTGATAGGTACGCTCCGGCGCGTCGTTCACTTTGCTGCGGATCGCTCCCTCCAGCACGCGCGCATAGATGAATGCCGACGAAGGATGCCGATGGGAGGGCGACCCGGCGCCCGGGCTGTACTCGACGAGCACTGCACGCAGACTCTTGCCGGGCACGTTCGGCAGCTCGTGGTCGCCGACGAGCGTGACCTTTGCATTTTCATCAGCGGCTATCCCCGAGCGCACGCCAACTGTGGCCACCAGTGCGCAAACAATAAGTGTCAGGCGCAACAGCCCGACTGATTCTGAAGTTCGGATTCGTTTCATGTGATGTTCTTTCTCGTATGTGGTTTGGTTGTTCTTGTGATGTTCGGGAAGAGATCCTCTCTGTGTTCTTTCTAAGCTGTGGAGCGCTTGAGCCAGTCTTCGTAATGCGTCGGGCTCAGGCGAGGACTACTTCCGGGGCCGGGGACGAGACTTTGATCGTCCAACTCTGCGCCGAAATAGCGGGCGTGGACGTCGGTGGTTACTTTCCGCGCGTCTCCGGTTGCGCTCAGGAAACGACGGACGAATTCATCCATTCGGATCGGTTCCGGACCTGCGATCTCGACCGTGCCATTCACCGGCTCGCCAACGGCAACGTCGGTCAGGGCGGCAGCGACATCATCCGCCGCGATGGGCTGCATCATACCAGGCGA
Organism: Verrucomicrobiota bacterium; assembly: GCA_046724585.1. Lineage (GTDB taxonomy): Bacteria > Verrucomicrobiota > Verrucomicrobiia > Chthoniobacterales > UBA10450 > Udaeobacter. The sequence continues at coordinate 12,458 of JBKOWV010000162.1, read as the reverse complement.
CAACCGAACCATTTGCCCTTCGGTGGCCGATTGCGCGATGCCCTTCACGAACTCGAAGAACTGCGTCGAGCGGACGATCGTAAAAGGAACCTTGGATGCCTTGATCAGATTCTCTTGAGCCATCTTCGCGCGCAAGTAACCACTCGCGGGAAGCCGGTCAGCGCCGACGACTGACAGCGCTACGTGGTGCAGTACGCCGGTGGCCGCTTCCGCGGCAAGTAGGTTACGCCCCGCCGTTTCAAAAAACTCCAGCACGGCCTTGTCGTCCCACTGTGGCGCATTCGCGACGTCCACAACGACTTGAGCTCCTGTTAGCGCTTCAGCCAGTCCTTCACCAGTAAAGGTGTTGACGCCCGAGGAAGGTGATGCCGCCACTACTTCATCGCCACGCCGGCGAAGATTGTTCACGAGCTTTGTTCCGATTAGCCCGGTGCCGCCAATTACCACGATCTTCATGCCCAACCTCCTGGAATGATAGGACCGATGAAGGCCGCCTTTAACACAATTACATGATCTTTTCTCATGGTTTTGTCTTATCCTTTTGTGGGTTTGCTACTGCGAAAGTCGTCTACGCTTTGATGAAAGCGAGCAGGTCGGCGTTGATCGTGTCTGCGTGTGTGGTAGGCATTCCGTGCGGGTAGTCCTTGTATGTCTTCAGCGTACCGTTCTTGAGGAGCTTGGCTGAAAGTGGACCGGCGGCCTGATAGGGCACGATCTGGTCGTCCTCGCTATGCATGACCAGAACCGGCACCGAGATCTTCTTCAGATCCTCCGTGAAGTCAGTCTGCGAAAACGCGACGATGCCGTCATAATGCGCCTTCGCACCGCCCATCATGCCCTGGCGCCACCAATTCCAAACGACGGGCTCGATCGTTTTCACGCCCGGACGGTTGAAGCCGTAGAACGGGCCAGCCGGCAGATCGTAATAGAACTTGGCCCGGTTGGCGGCGAGCTGGGCTTGGAGATCGTCGAACACCGATTTGGACAGGCCTAACGGATTGGCCGGGGTCTTAACCATCAGCGGCGGCACCGCGCTAATGATCGCCGCCTTCGCCACATTCTTGTCGCCATGACGGCCGAGATAACGCACCACCTGGCCGCCACCAGTCGAATGGCCGACGTGAATCGCATCCCTCAGGTTGAGATGATCCGTGACGGCCTTCAGATCATCGGCATAGTGATCCATGTCGTGTCCGCCACCGGTTTGAGTCGAGCGACCATGTCCGCGCCGATCGGTCGCAATGACGCGAAAACCTTTGCTGAGGAAAAAAAGCATCTGCGCGTCCCAATCATCCGCCGAGAGCGGCCAACCATGGCTGAAGACGATGGGCTGTCCTTTGCCCCAGTCCTTATAATAGATGTCGATGTTAGCTCCGTTTTCTTTTCCGACAGTGATGTATGGCATTTTGATTTTCCTTCCTTGTTAGTTCCAACCGCGCTTAATCTCCGAAGGAAACAGCAGCGCTGCTCGTACTTTGTAAGACTAATTCACGCGGCGCGTGGCCTCGAACAGGAACCACGTCCGCCGCTCGGTTTCATCGATCCAAACTTCGATCAAACTCGCGGTGGCGACGTCTCTATGTTCGTCGCAAACATTGTGGGCCTCGCGCAAGTGCGCAGTCAATATCTTGTTGTCGTCTGCCAACTCGGCAAGCATGTCCAATGGCTCGACGTATTCGGCATCGTTATCGAGCACGCGCTGAGTACGCGCAATCTGACCGATTGAATGCAGTGTAAGCCCGCCGATCTTTCGAACTCGCTCAGCGACGGGATCCGTCATCGCGAAAAGCTGCTCGGCATGTTCATCGAGGAGCAAGTGATAGTCGCGAAAGTGCGGCCCGCTCATGTGCCAGTGGAAATTTTTCGTTTTCAGATAAAGCGCGAATACATCGGCCAGAATTGCATTCATGGCCGCAGCGATGTCCCTGGTCGCCGAATGGGTGAGATCAGTTCGTGTTTCCAGCGGCGCGTCACGCCTCTGCAGAAGTTCTATCGTCTTTTTCGAATTATTTCTTTTCATAGTTTGATTGTAGGTGTCCTGGCCGGATTAGCGATGACGAACATCGCGAAGACGGCCTTCTTGCTCAGATCCGTGGGAGTGTCCGCCGCACTACTCGGGATGTGTCACGTTTATTCATTCTTCGTTCTTGTTCTAAAGGTTCGCTTTTTCCAGGTCGAGGTGTCAGCCGTCCATGGTTAGCACGACGCGGAAGCGCGCTTTTCCGCTGTGCATCTGTTCGTAGGCTTCGGCCACGCGGCTCAACGGATATTTCTCAATCATTGGGTGCACACCGCTCAACGCACTGAATTCCAATGTGTCTTGGGAATCCCGCGCTGTGCCGGAGTACCAACCCGCCACGGATCGCCTTCCCATAATCAGCGACAACACGCTCACTGTCAGCGGCTCTGCGGGTGCAGCCGGAACCAACAACTTGCCGTTTACTGATAATCCATCCACGAGCTCGGAAATCGCCTGTGCGTTCGGCGCGGTCGCCAGGATCACGCGAGCCCCGCCTAGCTTTTGCAATTCCGCCACCGCATCGGCAGCGTTTGTATCGAGGTAATGATGCGCACCTAGTTTTCTGGCCAGCGGTTGCTTGTCTTTTCCCCGACCAATCGCGACGGTCTCGAATCCCAGTTGTCGCGCGTATTGCACGCCGAGATGTCCGAGTCCGCCGATCCCGTGGATTGCAACGACATCGCCGCCGCGCGCACCTGAATTCCGCAGCGCGTTGTACACGGTGACGCCCGCGCACATGAACGGCCCCGCTTCTTCTGCCGGTAATTCATCAGGAATCGCGGCCAGCGCTGCGGCGGGAGCGATGAGGTATTCGGCATATCCGCCATCGAAATCGAAGCCTGTGACCTTGCGATTGACGCACATTGCAAAATCGCCGCGTCGGCAGTGTTCGCACACGAAATCATGTCCGCCGTGCCATCCGACGCCGACGCGTTGGCCTTTTTTCCATTCGGTCACACCATCGCCAATCGCGTCGATCCGCCCCGCGATCTCATGTCCGGGCACACGCGGGTACTTTAGTCCCGGCCAATGACCTTCTTTCACAAACACGTCGCTGTGACAGATGCCGCACGCCTCAACCTTAACGCGCACCTGTCCTGGACCCGGCTCCGGGATTTCGCGTTCCACCAATTCAAAATCTCCACCCGGTTTGCCGATCTGTGCCGCCTTCATTTCACATTGATAAAATGCTTCTGGATGGTCTCCCAATCAACGAAGACCTCCCGCGATCACTAGCGTTTCGCCGGTGATCCACGCCGAATCGTCTGAAGCGAAGAACACCGCAGCGGGCGCGATATCGTCGGTTTGGCCGATGCGACCCAGTGGCGTCTGCGATTCAAACGTTTTCCGCATGTCGCCTTCGGTGTAGCCGCCGGCTACGGCTCCTTCCGTTACCACCATGCCGGGATTGATGGAATTCACGCGGATTTTCTTTGGGCCAAGTTCCTTCGCGAGCGTGCGCGTGATCGCGTCCACTGCTCCCTTTGTCGCATTGTAAACCACGGCAGTCGGCGGAGTCAGAGAGCTGGCAAGCGAACCGATGTTAATGATGCTCCCGCCATCGGACTTGAAGAGCTTGAGCGCTTCTTGCGTGGCGAGAAGCATGCCAAGAACGTTCACATCAAACATTCTGTGAAACTGTTGCTCGGACACTTCTTCGAGCGGCACGAATTCGTAAACGCCGGCATTGTTGACCAGGACGTCGATCTTGCCGAACGCTTTCTCCGCAGCGGCGAAGAGCCGCTCGACTTCTGCCTTCTTCGCGACGTTGCCCTGAATGGCGATCGCTTTTCCGCCGGCCTTAGTGATCTCGTCGACCACGCGATCTGCGTCTTGCTTTGCAGAAGCGTAGTTAACAACGACGGATGCGCCTTCCGCCGCGAACTCCTTGGCGATGCCGGCGCCGATTCCTTTCGACGCCCCGGTTACCACCGCAACTTTTCCATTTAATTTTCCATTTTTCATTTTGTTTTCTTTCATTTGTTGTCTTTGAGAAATTTCATGGTCCCAAAACGCTGTTCTTGCTAGCTCGCTGTCTGCGGCAATCCGAGCGATTGAAGCGTCGCCGCCGTCAGTGTCCCGGTCACGCTCAGGTGGTGATCTTCTTGATAACGCGCGAGAGCGGCCTCGGTTTCGTCTCCAACAACTCCGTCGATCGCACCGTGATAATAACCAAGCTTCGCAAGCTCTGATTGAACTGTGCTTACGGTCGCATTATTTCCGTACTGATCCGAGTCAAGAGAGGCCGACTGGTCATCGTAGTCATAGGGGAAATCGTCATAGGAATCGTACGGGGAACCGTAGTAATCGTATGGATCGTAGCCATAAGCGTAGTAGTCGAATGGATAGAATCCGGGATCTAGTCCCCACCAGAAGCCATCGATAAAAACAAAGACCTGACCGTGGTGGAAATGTGCATGCCGCCGATCCCAGTCGCGGTGCCAGTTGCCATCATGACGCGCAAACGCGTGATTCTTGATGAATGACTGTCGGTTTGCTGCTGTCGAATTCCGCGGGTCCGAAACTCGATTTCGCCCTGCAATTGAGCCCACACGATTTGGTTGACGATTTGCCGCTGCAACGCTGCCGGCGTTTGGATTTATCGATCCGCTCCTTGCCGCCGCGAATCCGTGCGGCCTGACGGCAGACATGCGTGTACCGTAATGGAAGCGCGGTGCGCCACTTAATCCGCCGAAACTTCTGCCGCCACCGTAGAAAGCTGGCGCTGCGCGAGAACCGCCACCAGCAAATCCGAAATGGCCGCCACCGCCAAAGTGGCCGCCACCAGCAAAACCGCCTCCGCTACCGTGAGGGCCTGCCCACGCTGACGGACCAAGGCCTACAAGAACGGTACCTATTAGAGTGAGTAATTTATTCTTTTTCATAGCGTAAATCTCGGAGCCGATCCGCTTCGCGGCCATTGCGCGTCCGTGGGATTTTACGGTGCCACCTACGGGTCGCTCCGTGATCTCTCCTTCGGGAGAGAAACGTGAGACTGCCCGCACGGGAAGATGTTCGTCAATCGCCTCGATCAACTCGGGAAAGTTGACGGGCTTCGCAAGAAAAGAATGTCCCTCGGTGTGAAAGCCGGCTTTTGCGTCGATACCGTTGGCTTCCCGGGGAATAAAGTCTGCTTCGATTACCTTCTTCATACCTTTCGATCACATTGTTTTTTGGCTTTCCTAGGTGGTCAGCCACGTGACAACCCAGGCTCCGAGAAATCCGATCACCAATCCGATTAACGGGCTGGACAGAGCGAACCAGAGCGGAATCGCCTCGCGTAATGGGAGTGGAGGGCGCTTTCGCAGGCGCCAGCGTTGCTCTGCGATTGGACGAAGTGTTGAGCGGTCCGAAGAATCCTTCGGTATCAACCCTTTCAAAGACTTAACCCTTATCATGCTATCCAGCTTAATTGCCCGATCAGATCGCAACCATTGCGCGTGTGTGGGATTTTCTAGTACCACGTTAGAGCCGGTTCCTCCTCCCTCTTTGGAGTGAGAACCGCTTGAGAACCTGGTCATGCATTTATTGTCAACGGAGCTGCCGTCAACGGCCTGCGGGAAAAAGTCTGCTTCGATGGTTTTGTTCATAATGCTTTTTTAGGCTGCGACTGGAAGCCCGATGGATCGCTCCCTTTGGCTGAACGCGCGGCGTAATTTCGAGAGAGCGATATTCTCCAACTGACGGATCCTCTCGCGCGAGACGCCCAATTTTTTGCCGATTTCATTGAGCGTCTTCCGCGCGCCGCCGTCGAAACCAAAACGTTGGGAGATGATTTTCTTCTCCCGAGCGTCAAGGACTTCGAGCAAACCGTCGACGTTTTTTTGCAGGTCTTTGTCGCGCAGTAATTCAAACGGCGTTCGCGCCTCTTCGTCTCCGACACTTTCGCCGAACTCCGTTAAATCATCCTCACTGATTGGGGCCTCGAGCGAAGAAGGTCGAATCGAAACGGTTTTTAATTGTGAAACTTTGGCACTGGCAATGCCGACCTCTTCGGCAAGCTCGTCATCGGTCGGCTCACGGCCGAGTTCCTCGCTCATCTGAAGAGCGACCCGGCGCATCTTCGAGATTTTGTCACCGAGATGAACAGGCAATCGGATGGTCTTGCCCTGATTGGAAAGGGCACGCTTGATCGATTGCTTGATCCACCATGCCGCATAGGTGCTGAGCTTTGCGCCTTTGGAGGGATCAAACCGATCGACTGCGGTCATCAGTCCGATGTTTCCTTCGGAGATGACGTCAAGAATCGGCAAACCGAGATTCGCGTAGTCCTGTGCGATCGTCACAACCAAACGTAGATTCGAACTGATCATGAGCGCGCGCGCCTTGCGATCGCCATTTCTGATCTTCGCTGCGAGCTCGATCTCCTGTTGCGGCGTCAGGCGTGGAATTCGCCCGATCTCACGCAGATAAACGGTCATTGCGGTATCGCCAGTTTCGGTAGTCATACGGCCTTTCATGAGGTGGTTTGTTCAACGCTCAAAGCTGCCCGCGCTCGACCATCTGCCGCCATTGCGCGTTCGTGGGATTTTGCCATCCCTCCAAGGAGGGATTGCAACTTCTTCTTCGGGATAGATGTTCCCCAAGCCGGGGAATCAGGAGTCGATCGTGACCATTTAGAGCTGAATCAGGCCACGACGCGTAGCGCTGGCTACAGCTTCCGTTCGGCTGATGACATTCATCTTGGCGAAGATGGCTTTCACGTGCGATTTCACCGTGCCTTCACTAATAAAGAGGGCGGAGCCAATCTCTTTGTTGCTCTTTCCCTGAGCCATCAACCTGAGCACGTCGATCTCACGCCCGCTCAAAGTTTCGCCGCTGACACGTTCTGCCAGCTTGGCTGCGAGATGCACGGGAACACAAGTTTCGCCGGCGTGCACTCGACGAATGCAATCCATCAGCGCTTCGCGAGGAACGTCCTTGAGCAGATAACCTTTCGCGCCAGCTTGAATGGCGCGGTAAATATCTTCGTCCCCGTCGAATGTCGTCAGCACGACGATCCGTGCATTCTCATCGCCGGCGCGGATCTCTTTGATTGCGCCAACGCCATCGAGCTCGGGCATACGCAAATCGAGTAGTGTCACATCGGGTCGATGTTGTTTCCAAAGCTCGACTGCTTCGCGTCCATTGGCCGCCTCGGCGACGACGTTCATATCGGCTTTTCGATCTATGAGCGAAGCCAAGCCTTCGCGCACGACGCTGTGATCGTCAGCGATGAGCACGTTGATTTTTTTTGTGCCTTCAGTTTTGGGTGCTTTCTTCGCCACAGCCCTTGGTTTCCTTACGGACTTCCTGGACTTAGCCGCCGCTTTCTTTTTAGCTCTCATGACATCGATTCCCCGTTACAGGGCAATACTACGGTGATCTTCGTGCCTTTGCCGCGTGCGCTGGTGATTTTCAATTCGCCGCCCATCTGCGCGACCCGCTCGCGCATGCCAGCGAGACCCACACCGTCATGCCGATCTTTCACTTTGAAGCCGTCACCGTCGTCGCGAAATTCCAGACAAAGTTCTTTCGCCTTGTAGGTCAGGCGCGTTTTGAAGTTGTGCGCGTGAGAATACTTGAGCGTGTTGGTCAAAGCTTCCTGGCCTATACGGAGAAGATTCTCCTGCAAGGGTCGAGGAAGCTCCGGTAGCTTTCCTTGCACTTCAAATTTTGTGCGAAGCGCTGTACCGACGGTCGTGTTCTTAATAATACCTTTTAGCGCGTCCCAAAAATTGTGTTCTTGCAAAGCTTGCGGACGCAATGCGTGCACCGATCTGCGCGCTTCGCTTAGACTCCGCCGAGCTAATTCACCGGCGCGATGGAGATGATCGTCAGCTTCCCTGCGACAACCGCAGGAAACCGCATCCTCGGCTGCTTCCAATTGCACAATCACACCGGTAAAACCTTGCGCGAGAGTATCGTGAATATCGCGCGCCATTCGATTTCGTTCTTCGAAAACAGCAGCGCGCTGGCTTTGCTCGGCAAACTCGTTGAGTTGGATGGCAAGCATGACTTGATGGGCAAGCGCCTGGGTTAACTCAATCTCCTCCGGCCGATACGAGGCCCGGTCGGAATGTCGGATTCCAACAAACCCCCTGACTTGTCCACCCACCAAGATCGGAACTGCCAGAAATCTTTTCGCTCCTTTTCGCTTCAAATAGTCGCGCCACTCCCCGGTAACGCGCGGATCGGTCTCGACGTCTTCGCAAACAACCGGACCTGCGGTGAAAAGGAGTTCCTGGATAGCGTGGTTCTGTTTCCAAAGCAACGGGTCCTTCATGAATGGATGCTCCGAGTCCGGCTCGGTCAGTTTTCCGCCATCCGCCATCAACCGCCAAACAAGTGAGTCAGTCGATTCGTCGAATAACCACAAGCTAACGCTTTGCGCGTTCAAGAGGCGGCCAATCGTGCTAAGCATCTGCCCAATGAACTTTTCTGGCGCCGGCGCGGTCGCAAGAACATCGAGACTGTAGGTCAGTGCCTCCACCTGGCCGCGGGCAACTTGCTCGGAAGCGCGCAGCGCCTCCCCGGCACGATCACGTTCAATTGCAACCCGTACAATGTGAGTCGCCAACTCGATCAGCTCGAGGTCTTGCGCGTTTGGACTTCGCGTTTCGCGATAGTACATGCAGAACGTTCCAAGGACTTTTCCTTCCGAAGAGAGTACCGGATTCGACCAGGAGGCTCGCAATCCGTGTTTTAGTGCTGAAGCTCGATGCTCCGGCACATCCCACAGCGGGTCAGTCGCGATGTCGGAAACAATGACCGGTGATGCACGGAACGCCGCCGTGCCGCACGAACCGGCACAAGGTCCAATCGGCAGCTTCTCCATCTGCTGTGTCCAACCTTTGGGAAGGCTCGGCCCGGCCGCGGAATCCAAATGAAGACCATCGGGATTAAGCAGCAAGACTGAAGCGAGTGTGCCGCTGCGAAACTCCTCGATAATCAAACACAACGCATTCAGAATCTCCTTGAGCGCAACGCCGGTCGCGATCATCTCGAGGAGCCGTTTCTCTCCGGCCAGCAACGCTTCGCCTTGCTTGCGCTCGGTAATGTCGCGAATGATTACCTGGGTGGCCGGCGCGTGTTCGTAAACGATTGGAATGGCGGTGACCTCTACGTCCCGCACTTCTCCGTTTAGCGTGATGAATCGTTCCTCGATCGGCGGCGCGGTCTTGCCCGCCTGAACCTGGCGCATTCGTTCTCTAACAACCGGCAGCGAATCCGGATGGATAAAATCAAGCACGGAGCGCCCGATGACCTCCGTGAGATCTTTGGCGCCGAAGAGCCGGACTCCAGCCTCGTTCATATAAAGCACCTTGCCATCCCGATGAACACAAATGCTGATCGGGGAAAACTCGACTAATACCCGATAGCGTTCCTCGCTCTCTCTCAAGGCTTTTTCCGCGTGTTTGCGCTTGCTAATGTCGCGCAGGATCGCCTGGCAATACCCACCGCGTACCCCAGTGACGGAGACTTCCACGGGAACGATCTCGCCGTTTTTACGAACGAATTTTCTCTCGAAGCGCAGAGTGCCGCCCGTTCTTAATTTTTCGAGCCGCTCCAGAAACAGGTGGCGTTCTTCCGGCAGGTAGGTGTCGGTGACGGGCGTGCCCACCAGCTTGCTCTGGGGAATTCCAGCCAGCTCAGCGCCTGCGCGGTTCCCCAGCACGCAAACGCCGTTGGCATCGACGACGTAAATCGCGTCGGGTGAAATCTCAATCAGGTCCCGATATTTTTCTTGGCTCTTGCGCAGCTCCTCTTCCGCGCGTTTGCGCTCGGTCACATCCCGCAGGGTGCAGAGTGTGGACAAAAATTCTCCACTGTCGGAAAGGCGTGGAACCGATGCGCCATCAAAATGGACAATGGTACCATCTTTTGTTCTCCAGCGGATTTCATATTCCCGCGCTTTGCCCTCCAGCACATCCCCGAGCATTTCACGGGCAACCTGCCGCTCCTCGGGAAGCAGGAGGCGTTCAAAAATATTCGCTCCACGCAATTCCGTTTCTGAATAACCGCTCAGTTGGACGCCGCGCTGATTAATGCAGAGGATGTTCCCGACGCGATCCAGGGAAAGGATCACATCGTGCGATAACTTAAACAGGTATTTTGCTGCGCTTTCGCCATCGTGGGCTGCAGGACAGGGTTCGGCTGGCGGACTGGGCTTGCCCGCCGCACGGCGAGATAGATTCTTCGCGGCCAACACGGCCGGCTCTGCTGCGGGAGCTTCGGGTTTCATAATCATTTAGTCGCTGGCGCAAACGCGGGTTGCGGGCCAATCGATCGGAGTTGTGCGCGCTTGCGCATGCTAAAGTCTAATGATCATCTGTCGTTGCGCCACTTCTGTTTCCTCCCTCGAAAGAGGTGTTATCTGCTCTCTCTTGCGACACATCGAAAAATCCTCCCACCGGTCCGTGGTGAGGCGGCGCAACCATATTTAGGTTTGTCAGGCAAACAAAACATCAAATGAAAAGAAAACTGAATCAAAGCGCTCCGCGGCGCAGCTGGCGTCAGATGTTTCGAAGACGGGCTCGCCGCCGTCACGACCCAATGCTCGTGCTCAACATGGCCCTCTTTAATTTCACCGACGGATGGGGCCGCGCTTTTTCGAGAGATCAATATGCCCGCTTCTCCGCCTGACAACTTGACGCAAGCGATGGGTCCTGCTCCGATGTCGATAAACGCCGCGCGAAAATCCATCCTTGTGAGGGCGCCTGTCACTCATGTCTACGAGCAATGGTCGCAGATTGAGGACCTGCCCAAATTCATCACGTCGCTGCGGAAAGTTCGAAGAATTGATGATTCGCACTTCTCTTACGTCTGGCATCCTAATGGCGACGATCAGCATGGGGTTTTTCAGATTGTGCTTCAGATTCCCGGCCGCCGGATCGCGTGGCGCACTCTCTCGAATGGTTTCATGTCGGGCGTAGTTTCATTCGAGCAGTATTCGCAAGAGGAAACGGAAATCACACTAAAAATCCGCTCGATCTTCGATCCGTCCAACCTGTCGCGAAGAGTGGAAGAGTATCTGCACAATTTCAAACGACTGGTCGAGGACCAGGGCGATCGAAAGACCGAAAAAAACGATCAATAGAGATGTCCCCAGGACCCGTTCGGAAGAACGATTCGATTTCGACCTAATAGTTAGCTTGGTGAAGTTGTGCCTTCGCGGGAGGCAGCGATCTTTGCTCGATCGTTGCAAAATCTGAATCGTTAGAGAGATATTCGTAGATGGCCGAGAAATCCTCCTTGTCGTGTCCCGCGCGCACCGCCAGCCGATAAATTTCCTTGGTCACATTCGTCTACGGCATATGCACGCCGGATTCATACCCGCTCACCGTCGCGAGATGCTTGTCCTTTTGCGGCGGCCACGCCTGCGGTCGTGGCTAATAGCGTTCCGCCGCGAAGACGGCTTCCGGATCAGAGCCGGAAACTTTTCCTACCGCGATCCAGCCGAAGCGGCTAATCAGTGCGCCCAGCAAAAATGAAATCGCTGCGAACGGAACCAGGCCGAAAAACCGCAGGATGAGCGCAAGCGGACCGTTTAAGATTTCGCCGATGCGAATGAGCCAGCCCGAGCTGTGTTGGTGTATCGCGCGATCGGCGATGCCGTGTTTATCGACGCTGAGCCAGATTAGGAGCGCCGATTCAACGCCGGCCGCATAAAACCCGAGGAAGTTAAGCGCAGAGATTCGGTGTCCGAGCAATTCCAACACTGCCGCGGCAGATCCCAATCCGGCCGTCCCGAAATGAATCGGGAGGAGGACGCGATGCAAAAACCACGCTGGAATTACGGTCGCGCCGATCAGCACACCCGTATAAGTGGCGAGCAACATCCCAAAGAAGGCCGAACCAAAGATGAGCAGGCCAGCGGCAATGCGAAGAAGTTGGTCTATCGCTCCGGTGAACGTGTGAAGGACATGCAGTTCGAGTGCGATCAAACCGGGAACGACACATGCGCCGAACCCTGTCAGGATCCAAGCGCCCATCGACATGGCTGATTGAGGTTTAAAAACGCGCAGCATGTTGATGAAGATATGTGGACGCCCGAGATCCAGAATCAGCAGAAGTGGCGAGAGCACAACGCTGATGGCGGCGATCCACATCGCGGTACGCGCAAGATCGAGATCGTGAAAAATCGCCGCGGCCAGTGCGATTACCGCGGACATCCCGCCGAGAGCGCCAACGAAAAAGTAAATCGGGATTTCCCACGTCCACACCGGCGGTTTGACCACCGGCTGACCGTAGTAACCCGGTTTTCTCGGAATTGGACTGCCGGCAACGTCAACACCGCGACCGGCGACGACACCATCCTGCCACGCTTGCTCGCGCAATTCTTCGAGGCGCTTTTCGGATAGCGAATTGGTTGTCATGAGAAAAGCGCGAACGCCAAGAGTGTCGCGATGATTGACGCGATCGCGGTCGCGAAGGCCGAAGCCCATGCCGACTTTAG
>JBKOWV010000147.1:0-3078 GCA_046724585.1 Verrucomicrobiota bacterium | reverse complement strand
CGCAGGAGTGAGCGGCGGGTTTGCGGCTAGGGGCGCCTCGTACGGGATCGAAAGCAGCTTCTCTAAGGTGGAGATGGAGCGGTCATGGTCGCCGATGCGGGCTGCTACCCGGGCGAGGATGTCGAGCGGCCTGGGACCTAGCAACGCGTCTTTCTCGATCGGCATCATCGCGATCGCGCGCTCGGCCAGAGTCAGTGCAGCGGCGTTGTCACCAAGAGCCATGTTTGTAAGCGCGAGGTCTCCCAGCAGAACAAAATTCTCAGGCTGTTCTTTGAGGAAAAGTTCCAGTTCGCTCCGAGCCTGATTCCAACTTTCGCGGGCGCCGGCATGGTCGCCGGCAACTTCCTGTGCCCAGCCTAACCAAAAGCGCAGTTCGCCATTGTAATAACCCAATGCTTGATCAGGGTTGGCCAGTATTTCCTTTAGCTGAGCAATGACCGGTGCAGGGCGGGACTCCAGGATTGCCTGGTAAACTTGTGTTTCCAACGCGTTGACGTAGTCGGCCCCCAGCCGGAGGGGGGTCAAAAGCGCCGAAGCACGCGGAAGGTCGCCCTCGGCTTGTGCAATTCGCGCCTTTAACACAAGAGTATCGATGTCGTCGGGTGTGATATTGAGAATCTGCTCAAGCTTGCGCAGGGCCTCAGGGAAACGACGAAGACAGACGTAAGAGCGCGCGTGTTGAGAGAGCAGATTAACGTTGCGTGGGTCGAGCTTCTCGGCTTCGTTGAAATACGCGTCGCTTTTGTCCCAGTTGCCGCGCCTCCGTTCGACATAAGCCAGAGCCTGAGGAATCTGACTGTTATTGGGCAGTAGGCGATATGCTTGCTCAAAGTAATTCACCGCAGTGTTGTAGTCCTTCAGGCAGGCGTAGTGATAAAAACCTTTGGCGAACACAGCTTCGCCAAGGTTGGGCTGTAGCGTAAGAGCCGTTTCGGCCGCCTGCCGCGCTTCTTCGCGGAGGGCGACGGTTGGTTGAAGACTCTGTGTCAGATACCCACTCGCATCAACGTAGGAGAGCAGTGCCCAACCAAGGGCGAACTTCGGATCCAACCGCACTGCTTCTTTGAGATATTTCTGCGCGCCAAGGGAGTTCGCCGGTGTGAACCCAGTCTTTAGTGTGTAAGCCAGGCCGCGCAGGTAGGCGTCGTATGCCTGAGGATTATCGGTCGGTTTGGCGGCGAGGACTTGTTCTTCCTGTCCGGTGAGCTTGGCTCGTAGTTGATCGGCTATGGCTTTGGCGATTTCACTTTCGACTGAAAAGATGTCGGTCAGCTTGCGATCAAAGGTATCCGACCAAAGGTGAGAATCAGTGGCCCCTTTGATCAACTGAACGTTCACGCGCACGGCGTCGCCGCTCTTCTGTACACTTCCTTCCAGAACGTGGGCAACGCCAAGTTGCCTTGCGATCTCGGGCAAGTTTTTTGGGGCGCTTTTATAATGCTGTGTTGAAGTGCGCGAGATCACCTTTAGATCGGCGATCTTGGATAAGCGCGTCAGGATTTCGTCCTGTATTCCATCGGCAAAATAAGCGTTCTCCTTGTCGCTGCTCAAGTTTTCGAAGGGCAGTACCGCGATCGATCGCTCCATCGGGGTGAAGGGTCGCGTGCGTTGGTACAACCAGGTCCCCAGCGCAACCGCTGCGATTACCAACGTCAATGCCGCGCCGGCCACCACAGCTCTCCTGTGTCGCGAACGCGCTTCAGGGTTAAATCGTGCGTAGCAACTATGGACAGCAGAAAGTAATTCGCGTGCCGTTTGCGGTCTGTCCTTCGGCTCCGCGGCCAGCATCGATTTCAGCAGCGTAATAACTTGTCCCGGGAGGTGCAGGCCCCTGAGCTGTTCCAAGGGTAACTCGCAGGTTTGTCTCGCGCGGATTTCTTCCATCGTACGCCCGACAAAAGGCGTCCGACCGCTCAGCAAATACCAAAGCGTAACCCCGAGTGCGTAGATGTCGGAACGCGTATCAATCGGCGATTGCCCAGCGCCAGCGAACTGCTCTGGACTGGCAAAAGCCGGCGTGCCAATGAAGCCCGCCTGGGTTTGGTCGGCGCCAGGCTCTGCCTGAGACCCCATTACTTTCGACACTCCATAATCAATCACCTTTACTCTGAGCGTCTCGCTGGCGTCAGATTCGAGCATGAGGTTGGATGGCTTGATGTCGCGATGCACTACACCGCACGTTTCCGCGGCAGCCAAGGCGCGCGCGGCCTGCTCAATTATTTCCAAGGCGAGAGCGAGCGGCATTGGACCATCACGGCGGACACGGGCTTCCAGCGTTTCCCCCTCGACCAGTTCCATCGCGTAGAAACACTCACCGTCTTGTTCTCCGTAGTAAGTCACCCGAGCAACGTTTGGGTGATGAATGTTCGCAGCCGCGCGCGCTTCGCGCAGAAAACGCGAGCGCGCGCCGGGATTTTGCGCGGCTCTCCGGTCGATGACCTTGAGGGCAACAGTCGAGTTCAACACTGTATCGCGAGCGCGGTAAGTTGTGGCCATCGCTCCTGCACCGAGCTCGACCGGAAAACCGTCTGCACCGATCTCGACTTCGAAGTGGGCGTATCTTAGTGGTCCGGGCGTCAGTCGACCGCGCGCCGCTGGTCTTTCAGCCTGTTCGCCGTCCGCTAGAAAACCAAGGCTAACGAGGCACCGCAGGCATTCCCCGTTCGGACCGGATTGAGTCAAGGGTCGTCCACATGTGGCGCAGGTCTCGGCAGCTTGAGGCTCCGTTTTGGCAGTTCCGAGAGCAATGCCCTTGTCGTCCATCCGCAAAAATCAACTCATGCCATCAGGATTTGATAAAGGTGGTGTAGCTCCGCATCGACATCTGCCGGATCAGAAACAGTATTCGCCACTTCCGTTCTCAACGATTCGCGGTAGCGCTGGCGGAGACGCGAAAGCCAGGTGCGCAGAGTCGCGATTGGCACGCCGAGTCGAGCTGCGGCTTCCTCCTGATTCGGCGGCGTGACGCTTCCGCCCGCGACAAACGGTCTTAATTCTTCGAGCCACTCAGATTTGCCTTCGGCCACGAAGTCGGTTTGCAAATTCTGCCATGCCCGAGCAACGATATTCGACGCCCAG
>JBKOWV010000055.1:0-22785 GCA_046724585.1 Verrucomicrobiota bacterium | reverse complement strand
CAATCCCGCCTTCATGAGACCGGTCCAGCCTGACGATAAGCTTGCTGCCATCGTTGGGTCGCAGCCGCTACCACGTTCCGAGCTTACCAAGAAGCTTTGGAACTACATCAAGAAGCACGGTTGCCAGGATAAAAAGAAAAGGACCATGATCAACGCGGATGACTCACTCAGGCCGGTATTCAACGGTAAGAGCCAGGTGAGTATGTTCGAGATGACCAAGCTCGTCTCGAAGCATCTGCGCTAGATCTTTGAATCCGTTCATAGCCCGGCGTTCCTGCGCCGGGCTATCTGCGGACGCAGCGAGATTCTCCCCGCACCGACGGTGCGTCGTAGCGTTCTTGCGCCCAGCCAGAATCCAGTCGAAGATGGCGGTGTGAAAAAATATCGTTCGATTCTTTTCGCCGCTGCAGCGTGTGTTTTCCTTTCTGCGTCGTTCGCCCGCGCTGAGTCTGGCTGGCTGAACGATTACAAGAAGGCGCAGCAAGAGGCGACGGCGACCCACAAATTTCTCCTCCTCGATTTTACCGGCTCGGACTGGTGTGGGTGGTGCAGGAAGTTCGCCAAGGAGATTTGGTCCCAACCTCAGTTTAAGGATTACGCGCGTGAGAATCTTGTGCTTTTGGAGGTGGACTTCCCGCGAGCCAAACCGCAAAGCGTCGAGTTGAGAAAGCAGAATCAAGAGCTGGCGCAGCAGTACGAAGTTCAAGGATTTCCCACTATCGTCGTGCTCAATGGCAACGGACAGAAGATTTGGCAGTACGACGGCTACTTCCCCGGCGGGGCGGACGCGTTCATCGCCGAACTAGAGAAATTGCGCAAAGGCTGAGCGCGTCTTGAATTTTTCCGGCCTCTGCTAGATACACGGACCCAATTTGCCACTTTGTCGTTCATGGTTGTTTCCCGTTTGCTGCTCGTTTGCGCCGCAGGACTAGTTGCGGCGCATGCTCTTCGAGCGGAGCCAAAGGTCGCAACGCAAACCGCTGGGAATAACAACCCGAGCAGTGCGACGGAACCGAAAATCACATTCAACTCAGTGCACGTCGATGGCCCTTACATCGCAATGACATTTGACGATGGACCAAGTGCAACCCTTACCCCAAAATTGCTCGATCTCCTCGCGGCTCACCATATCAAAGCAACTTTTTTCGTGATCGGCGAAAACGTCGCGGAGCATTCTGAGATCGTTGCGCGCGCCGCCCGCGAAGGTCATGAAATTGCAAACCATAGTTGGTCGCATCCTAACTTGGCCAAGCTGTCAGACGAGAGCGTCCGGCGCCAACTCTGGCGAACCGATGACGCAATTAAGAACGCCACCGGCAAGCGTCCAACTCTGCTCCGGCCGCCCTATGGATCAATTACGGAGCGCGAAAAACGTTGGATTCACGATGAATTCGGATATCAGATCGTTTTGTGGGACGTCGATCCCTATGACTGGAAACGACCGGGCCCAGTGGTGGTCCGCAATCGCATTCTTCAGGAAACTCGGTCGGGCTCCATCGTATTGAGCCACGATGTTCACCCAGGAACAATTGAAGCCATGCCTTCTACTTTCGAGGCGCTCGAGGCGAAGGGATTCAAATTTGTCACCGTCTCGGAGCTAATTCGCGCGGCGGCAGCCCAACCCTCCCCGACACCGCCGGCACCCACAAGCGCGCGGGCAGCGGTTCCACTCTCGTCACCTTCCCCGGCGTCTTCGCCAGGCGGCTAGAGCAAAGTGGAATAAGTTGTCATCAGCGACCGATAGCCGCTCGCGGCGAGGATGACAGAAGGGAACTGCGGTCAAGCCCTCGTAAAGAGAGAGACTATTTTTTACCAGCTCCCGAGAATCGTTCGGCGAGGCGTTGCTCGGTTTGGCGACGCGCGATGACGAAGTGGTTGTTTTCTCCGTAGCTTCGCCACGGGCCCGGAGGCACATCACGCACTTCGACAAATTGCCAGTCCGTCACGTCGGTCGGCGCGAGCCCAAGATAATCGCGCACCGCCGGAGAAACATCCAAACCAGCCCCACGGTTCAGATTGGGTTTTGGCCGTTCATTCTGGAATACATACTGGAAATGATCGGTGCGAAACGGGCCGCAATCTTCCCATTGCGCATAACAGGTGCGATTGCCTTTCCGTATGGCAATCCAGCGACCTTTGCAGACTGATTGACCCGGCCCCGCGTAGGCTTGCTTGAACCAGGGTATCACCAGCGGCGCTTCTGGTTTGAACTGCCCATGGGAGACATCGTTATATGGCAGCGCACAGTAGAATGGATTTTGACGGGGAATGAAAGCTACCGGGATATAATTGCGCCGCGCCGAGGAGTCAGGCGTGTCAAAGCCACCGTAATTGCTCGTCCAATTCGCGTCCCAGGAGCTCTTGTGGTTAGGCACCGGATTGTTGCCTGCGGCTTGTTCTCCGATCCAAAAGACGGTCGTCACAATATTCGTTTTCCAGGGAAAACGCTGTGTCGCAGGGCGCGAACTTGTCGGGACAAAAACCTGCGGCTCCACTTTAAGCAGCGCCTGCTCCCGCAGCCTCATTGCGTATTTGGCAAAGTCCGCCGCCGTCGCGTATGGCGAAGTGGATTGTTCGTCGGCTTGAGTCGCGCCGACTATTGTCAGACTGAAACAGGCCGCTAAAAGTCGCTTCATCTGGAAGTTTGCCGCCACCTTTTATTCCCTCACCTCGCTTTAGGCAAGGCAAATTTTTCGGTGTCGCCGTCGCTACAAATTGCGATGCTAAGGAAATTCAACCGCGGCTAAGTATCGTCTCCCGTTTGAATTGTCGATCTCCGGTCTCGGGATAATCCAGCGTGTAATGCAAGCCACGGCTCTCCTTTCGAGTCAACGCCGAGTCGACGATCAAAACTGCCACCGTTGCGAGATTGCGCAGCTCAAGAAGATCCACGGATATTTTGAAATTCCAATAGAACTCACGAATTTCGCGCTGAAGATTACGCAATCGCGCGCTGGCGCGCTGGAGCCGCTTATCGGTCCGCACAATTCCTACGTAATCCCACATCAGGCGTCTGATTTCGTCCCAATTATGATAAATCACGACCATTTCATCGACGTCCTGCACGTTTCCCGATTTCCATTCCGGCAAGGGAATTTCTTTTTTTGAACCCAATCGCGAGCCGAGGCAGGCGTTCGCTGCGCGATGCGCCATGACCAGGCCTTCCAGGAGCGAGTTGCTCGCGAGACGATTTGCTCCGTGCAATCCGGTGCACGCAACCTCGCCGATCGCATACAACCCTTCCAAACTTGTCGCACCATTTGCATCCGTCTTAATTCCGCCGCACTGATAATGCGCTGCTGGCACCACGGGAATCGGCTGCTTTGACATGTCGATGCCGAATCGCAGGCACGTCTCATAAATGTGCGGGAAACGCTCCCGAATAAATTCCGGCGCCTTATGCGTGATATCCAGAAATACGCATTGCGCCCCCGAGCGTTTGATCTCCGCATCGATCGCACGCGCTACGATATCACGCGGTGCGAGCGAGCCGCGCGCGTCGTAGCGCTTCATAAAATCTTCGCCTCGACTATTGCGCAAAATTCCGCCCTCCCCGCGCACAGCTTCCGAAATCAAAAATGATTTCGCCTGGGGATGAAAAAGGCATGTGGGATGAAATTGAATGAACTCCATGTTTGCGATCTGGGCTCCCGCTCGCCAGGCCATCGCCACGCCATCTCCGGTCGCGATATCAGGATTACTCGTGTACAAATAAACTTTGCCGCAACCGCCGGTCGCGAGCACGACACGGTTCGACCGGAGCGTTTCTACTTGTCCGCTTTTTTCATCCAGGACATAGGCGCCCAGACACCGATCTTCTGCGGCAAACCCGAGCTTGGCCGCCGTGATCAAATCAACCGCCATGTGATTTTCTAAAAGCTCGACCTGCGGCCGCCGGCCGATCTCGCGCAGCAAAGTGTCCTCGATCTCCTTGCCAGTCACGTCCCGCACATGCAGAACGCGGCGCTTCGAATGACCGCCTTCTTTGCCCAGATCAAGCTCACGATGCCCGGAGACTTCGCGCTCATCGAAGTGCAATCCCAGGTCGATCAGGTCGCCAATACGCTCCGGAGCTTCGGTAATCATGGTGCGAACCACGGCCTCGTCGCAAAGTCCGGCGCCTGCCTCGATCGTGTCGCGCACGTGCAACTCGAACGAATCTTCATCGCTGGTCACACAGGCGATTCCACCCTGAGCCCAGGCTGTATTTGTGTCGGCGCCTTTGCGTTTCGTAATTACCGCAACCGAACCATGCGTCGCCGCCTTCAGTGCAAAGCTAAGACCGGCTATGCCGCTCCCGATTACAACGAAATCGTATTCTTTCACGCGAGCAGAATGTTATCGATCAAACGAGTTCTGCCGAAGAACACTGCAAGCGCGAGCAGCGAATTGGGCCTGACGAGTTCGAGCGGCTGGAAATTATCCGCATCCACGAGATCGACATAATCAATAAGGGCGAGGGGCACCTGCCCGATGGCCTCGCGAACGGCAGAGACAATTCGCGCAGCCGACGTTTCGCCAGCGGCTGCCATATCGGCTCCTTTAAACAAGGCTTTTCGCAAAATCACTGCCTGTTTTCGCTCCTCGACGATCAAGTACTGATTGCGCGAACTGCACGCCAGCCCGTCCTCTTCGCGAACAGTTGGCACCGCAATAATGTCGATCTTGAAATTAAGATCGCGCACCATCCGTCGAACGACTGCGAGCTGCTGAAAATCCTTTTCGCCAAAGACCGCCGCATTCGGCGCAAGAATATTAAAAAGCTTCGCGACCACCGTGCATACGCCGCGGAAATGCCCGGGTCGCGATTTTCCTTCGAGCACACTCGACAACGACGCTTCCTCCACGTAAGTCGAACGGTCCTCGAAATACAGCTCCTCAGCCGCTGGTCGGAACAAAAGGTCAACCCGTGCGTTTCGGCAAAATTCTGCATCGGCTTTTTCGGGACGGGGATACTGTTCGTAATCGCTGCCCGGCTCAAACTGAAGCGGGTTCACAAAAATGCTCACCGCCACTTCGCCATCTTTTCCGGCGTGCTGACGCGCAACTCGAATCAATTCCAAGTGCGCTTTGTGCAGAGCTCCCATCGTGGGCACGAGCACGCTCGGTTTCGAGCGCTGTCGCGATTGAGCCTCCGCGATCGTGGTCGCAATTTCCAAGTACCGATTATCACTCAATCGCCTGTCGCACGCGAATTTCCGATTTCAATTCAAAGGACAAGGATCAATAAGCCAGTGATCATCAGGGCGAGCATCCAGAACATGTCCATGTTGAACCAGGCGCGGCGCAAGATGCCGACGCCGAGTCTTTCGTAAACCAGGATTGCGATGAAGCCGGTTACCAGAAGGTAGCCCAAAGTATGGACCGCAATGGAACTCGTCAGCAGAGAAGGCGTGCTGAAATTAGCGAATTCGAGGCCGTGGGTCGGGTGCATGTTCATGGCCATTGCGCCCCCATGTTGCGCAGGCGTCTGTGGAGGTGACTTAAGAAATAACGGAATCAGCATCAAACCCGCGCCATGGGCCGATGCCATCACAAAAGACCAAAGAATCAGATCACCGAAACCCACGCGCATGCCCACCCAGTTAGGGTGGCGTGAGCGAAAAAGGCGATACAATCCAAAAGCAAATAGGATCGTGGCGGCGGCAATTTTTAGAGCGAATTGTGGCACGCTAATCCGCGCGAGGAGAACCGCGGCGATGATAATCCCAATGGAAAGCGCGTGCCCGAGAGCGATCGGTGGGAGCGCACGAAGGACTGCTGCGCGCTTCTGTTCCTGTAACCCCAGTCCAACCGCGAACAACCATCCCATCGCTGGATTGATCCCATGAAAAGCGCCGA
This sequence comes from Verrucomicrobiota bacterium, assembly GCA_046724585.1. GTDB lineage: Bacteria > Verrucomicrobiota > Verrucomicrobiia > Chthoniobacterales > UBA10450 > Udaeobacter. The sequence continues at coordinate 16,944 of JBKOWV010000055.1, read as the reverse complement.
GTCCGAAGAGCGTCAGCCACGGCAAGAGCCCGCTCACGGAAAACAAAACGAGTCGCTCGAGGAATCGCCGGCTTCGAGGCGGATCTGGTGAACACGGTAATCGCTGCTCTCGACGAAAAACCTTTCATCGAAGGCCATGCCGCCTGCCTGATTAGCGTCAAGCTTGACCATCCAGCTGCCGACACCGTCGGGATAGAATTGCTCGTCCCACGCCACATAAAGCGAGTTGGTGAAATAGACCCGTTTGCCATCGCGGCTCACTTCTACCATTTGCGGTCCGCCAGCCAACGGTTGCTTGGGATTTTTTGGGTGCGGCGTTCGGTTAGCAATCCCGCCAATGCGCACCGAGCCAGTCTTCTTCGGACTGAACGGATCGGATACATCGTACTGCAAAAACTCCCCTGTTCCCCAGCAGGAGACATAGAGAAACTTGTCGTCAAGCGACAAATTGATGTCTGTCACCAGTGGCGGAACTGCTTTAAAATCTTTCAGCATCGGCGGCAGCTTGGCTGGGTCCGCTGGTTCAGCGGGGATTTCAATCACTTTCTTTATGTCCCACGCCCCATTATTGCAGTGCCAGAGCCAAATCGATGCCGACAAATCTTTGACGGAGACGACTACGCTGACGAACCCGTAGGCCTTGGTCGGATTGTGTGCGGGACGCATCTCGAGGACCATTTGCTGCTCCTTGCCCAAATCGAGTGCCTGCAGATGGCGGCGGCGGCGCAAATCCCAAACGTGCATTTGATGACCGTATTTGCTAGCGAGAAGCAGGTCGGGTTGCAGTCCATTTTCGATCATGTTCGGCGTGCCCCATTCGCTGCTCAGCAGCGTATCGAAACCGAGATGCCACCAAAAATCGTATTGAAAAAATTGTGGACCACGATCCATCTCCCACTGACCCAGAATCTCGAATGTTTCGCAATCGAGCATGAACATCCCGCCCGGGCCGTCGCCATTGGGCGCCCCGAGCGCGCTCACGTAAATGCCCTCCGGTCCACAATGAATCGTGTGCAGACGCGAATAATTGACGCGCGCGAAAACTTCCTCCGGCTCGATCACTTTGACGATCTTCGGTTTTCGCGGATTAGGCTTCGTATCGATAACGTGGACGCGCGATGATCGTATTCCGGGTACAACCAAGTAACGGCGTTCGACGTGCGGATGAGGCGCATATGGACAGAGCGCCGAGCTACATGCATTCCAACCAAAATGGTGGAGTTCATCGCCAAATTCCGGCATCTTGACCTCGCCAACACGCTGGCCGTAGGTGCCCGAATCGGAATCAACATCGACAACTAACAGCGCGTCGTTGAGCTTGCTGCCGGGGGGGTTAAGCGCCGCCACAAATGCATGCTTCTCTGGCGGAGCTTGCATCGCCATTCGCGGCGACGGGTAGAATGTCGGGTCTGGCTTCAAGAGCGGCATAAATTCCTTTCCGTTTTGTGGTTCCTTTCATTACGTCTTCGCAAATTTCAAAGTGTCATTCAAGCTGATTTCAAGCGGCAGACAAGGTCAATGCAACTGGAATTTCATTCCAACCAAATGGCTTGCCGTGCGAATCGAAATTTTTTGTGACTAAACTTGTGCCAGCCAGCACGCAGCGCGAGACCGCGCAATTCTGAAAACGAAAATGCGCGCTCCGCTGAAAGCCGCGCGTCGTAGCGTGTCATCGGTTCACGAAAAATCACCGCGGTCAAAAGATGAACGCCAGCCTGGAGGAGAAATCCCCGACGCAAGTCCGACACCAAAACAAATCTCCGCGACAATTCACGACACCGTCGCAAGACCCTTACAGCGTCTTCATCGCTGAAGTGATGCAGCGTCAGCGTGCAGAGCACGATGTCGTGTGCTTCGGCAGAGTTCCACTCGAGGACATTGGCTTGGTGGTAGGAAATTTCCGGGTAGGCGGTGCTCAGTTTCCCGGCGATCTCCAGTGTCGCAGGTTGTCGATCAACAGCATCGATCTCGACCTGCGCGCCAATTTTACGAGCATAATTGGCAATCAATCGCGGAATGTCGCCCGAGCCAGTGGCAAGATCGACAACGCGGATGCAAGCGCCCGGCTTGATCCAGCGGCGCATAAAGCTCAAAAGAAGACGATAACTGCCAAACCAGCGATTGAGTTGCCGGATACGTAGCAGGTCGTGCTCTAACTCGGCCGAAACCGGCTGCGGCCGATCCATCATTTCCAAGACGGCCGGATCGAAGCTTCGCTTCATCGAGAAAGTGAGTGGCGATTAGTGAGAAGTGATTGGTAAAGATTGCGCACTGCGCCTTTCACATCTTACGTATCACGTCTCACTTTTTAAAAACCTTTCCCACGATTCCGGCAGCGTCGCGGCCTCGATCTCACTCGCGATCCGTCCTTCGAACTCGGGATGGAAGATGGTGCTCGTCCCATAAACCATGATCACGTCTTCCGACCCTTCTACGCGAATGGCGTGCGCGACGCCGGGTGGAACGACCACGCCCACATTGTTGCCGCTGGAATGATTGTCGCCATCGACGAAGAAACGCATAATGCGCCTGGAAAAACCAGCACGCACATCGCACAAAATCATCTCCACGCGTCCCTGGAGAAAAAACATGACGTCCCACTGCTCATCATCGTAACGACGCAGCGAATAATTTTGTGGCCGGCGCATGAACAAACGTCGCAGCCATTTCTCGGCCGTCGTATCGGTGGGAATGCTCGGTGGATGCACATGAAATCCTTTGGCGCTGTATGCAAACATGCGCGCGGCCGACCATTGCTTCGGCCAAAATCCGATTTTCGCCAGAACTCCCTCGTCACGCCGGACAAATTCACCGAAAACGCCGCGATGACGCTGGGAATGGATTGTGCGAGAAAAAATTTCCACGCCGGGGATCCAGGCGCGTTTTATCTCTGGCCTCGACCGGTCTGCCGTTGCCAGTTCGCCGGCAGGAATACCTGAATGCGCGACCCGTTGCGGCAAAGAGCCCAATTTATAATCGCGCGGAGTCAACGCATTTCGTGCCGACTCGCTCACGCCCAGCCACAAATTTGTTTCGCTCTTATTCATGTCGGTCTTTTCAAAAGCGTTTACTTGCCTAGCGAGAAATCAGCGCGTTCGCGAGAAAGATTCGGATTGTAATAGGGGTCGCGCTCCAAAACCTCGGGCCAACGCTCGCGCATAATCGCGTCGCTGCGCGCTTCGGCCCTCTCATGTTGCGGCGCGTGCCAGTAAAGTTTTGCAAACGGAGTGTAAACAATCACGTAACCTGCGCGCTGCATCTTGAGGCAAAGATCGATGTCGGCAAGCGATTCCGGCAGGCTTTCATCGAACCCACCGACTTCCTCGAGAACATCGCGACGGGTTAACATGCACCCCCCTGAGACAGCACTGCAGTTGCGAGTGACTTGCAGCTGGCGGTTCGCTCCGGGATGTTCCGCCGGAAAACCGCGGAAAGCCGGCTGCGCAATTCCATTGACGCCAAGAACAAACCCCGCGTGCTCAATCGTATCGTTCGGATTCAGCAATCGTCCGCCAACTGCGCCAACTTCCGGCCGCTGAACGTGCTCGGCCATGATCGTCAGCCAATCCGACTCGATCGCCTCGATATTGCCGTCGATGAAAAGAAGCCAGGGACTGTCGGTCTGTTTGATCGCGAAATTTCTTACGGCAGAGTCATTGAATGCGCCTGAGAAGCGCAACCGGCGATGCGCCATGCCCGGAAGATAATCACGAGCTTTGTCTGGCATATTCTCGCTGCCAACAATAACGATTTCGTAATTAGGATACCGAGTCGTTCTCAGCAGATTTTCGACACGAGGCGTCAGTTGCTCCGGCTCGGAGCGGATCGGAAGAATGATTGAGATTTTCCTCGCCGCTACCAGTTCACGTCGGACGCAGAAGGCGTGGGTGCGCCAATCCACTGCAACATGAGCAGGCTCGCCCCGGCGCTTCAGATGATCTTCAATCGCGAGCCGCGAAGCATCGAGTTGACCAGGCTTTTGCCGAACGCTGATCGCACTGGAGGCTGCGCTTCGTCGCCAATGATACAACACCCGCGGAATATGATGAATCCGATCGCTCTGCTCGATCACACGAAGAAAGAGATCGTAATCCTGCGCTCCGTCGAATTCCGAACGGAACCCGCCAACTTTCTGGGCAATCTCGCGTCGGATGGCGGTAAGATGGCCGACGTAATTGTAAGAAAGCAAAAAATCGGGCGACCAATCCGGTTTAAATAGAGGCGCTTCGCAGCCATTCTCGGCCAGTTTGTCTTCGTCCGAGTAAATCAGATCAGCGTCGGGATGGGTTTGCAAAAGCCTCGAAACTTGGAAAAGCGCGTCCGGTTCCAGCATGTCGTCATGATCGAGAAAAGTGACCCATTCGCCGCGAGCCAGCTCGAGCCCCTGATTCGAGGCCGCAGAAATCCCTTTGTGTACCCCAACTTTCGAAAGAGTAATGCGCCGATCGCGTGCAGCCAATGTAGGCAAAGCATTCAGCAGTTCGGACGCGCTGGAGCCGTCGTCGACCAAAAGGAGCTCCCAGTTTTCATACGCTTGCGCGAGGACTGATTCGACAGCTTCTTCAAGCCACTGCACAGACGTGTCAAAAATAGGCGTGATAACGCTAATGAGCGGCTGCGAAGCAAAAGCACGCGCTTCATGGCGCATCCGATCCAGATCTCCCGCACTCGCGCGTTGCCGCTGGAGCCATTCCTGATATTGAGTCTTTGCAACCGAGCGTTTATTTCCCCCGCCCCGCGGCCACAATTTCTTCCACGCCGCTTTGACTAGTTTTTCTGGGATGCGATACGGGGCGAGCAACACCTGGCCGACTCTGCGCTCGGGCGATTTGCGCAGCGTTTGTTTTTGTTCCTTTAGCAGCCTCAGTTCGCGCTGGTATTGCTTCAGTTTCAGTAACTTTTCCTCGACTGCAGCGATATGACGATGGGCAGCTTCTAATTCAGACACGCGATCACCGAGGGCTCGCTCCAGCCTGTTCAAGCGTGCGTTTAACCTCGCCAAAGCCGTTTCCATCGCCGGAACCAAGGCAGCGGCAGTTTCGCTCGGCCAGTGACGCAGGCAGACCGCGCCGGGATGGACCTCGCCAAGATCGCATTCGTAATCAGGGAGCAATCTCAAGCGCCCAAATTTGCCGACAAGTTGCGGCCGCCGCTCAGCGACATCTACCCCGGCGCCGGGTATTAGTACGATCTCCTCTGCACAGCGCGAAAGCTCCTCAACCATGCGATCGTCGTCACTCTTTTCCGAGGAATAAAACCAGAGCGCAATCTCAAACCGAGTCGCTTCGGCGTCCTTCGAAAGCTTCGCTGCTATCTGGGCACCAGACCCAATAACGACAGCTTCTCTTCCGACTTCGGCAAACTGCCGCTCAAGTTTCCCAGGGTCGGCCCCAACCACGAGGAACCGGCCACGTTCAAATTTCTGCGAGATCACCCGCGCAAAATCAGCACCAGGCCAATGGAAAGGTGATGGCAACACGCCGACATTATATTGGTTGAAGCAAGCCGCAGGCAAATTTACCCTCCCGCACCGCCCTGCGATACGGGAACGATCCTGCATGCTCGATTTTAGCGTTTATCTCCTTTATCGCACAGGATCGGCGATTGCCAGCGCGCTGCCGTTGCCGGTCCTCTTTGTTTTCGGAGAACTTCTTGGTTTCTGTGCCTGGATCGTTCTGGGAAACTATCGGCACTTGGCGCGGCGTAATATTGCCATCGCGTTCGGCGGTGAAAAGTCGCCTCGAGAATTGCGCCATCTGGTGCGCCGCCATTTCCAGCGATTGGGCGGGAATCTGTTGTGCAGCATTAAACTCGGCGTTATGCCGCTGGAAAAGATCGCGGCAAGAATCGAGGCGGAAAACCTGGACATTATCCATCGACAATTGCGCGCGGATCGGCCGGTCGTAGTCATCTTGAGCCATCTCAGCAACTGGGAGTTGTTCGCTCACATCATGCCCAAATACATTGGCTACGTCAGAAACAGCACGATCTATCAAAGGCTAGGTAATCGTTTTATCGACGAATACCTGGGTCGCGTGCGCGGGCGCGCTGGCGTTGAAATGTTCAATCGTAAAGAAGGCTTTGAAAAGGCGATCCAACTGCTGCGTGGCGGCGGAGTCATCGGCATTCTGACTGATCAACATGCCGGAGACAGCGGTTTGTGGATTCCTTTCTTTGGTCGCCTGGCCTCCACGTCGCCGCTACCTGCCTTGCTGGCCAAGCGCACCGGCGCAGCACTGGTCGGGGCGGCGATCTACACAGAGGGGCTAGCCCGTTGGCGAATCGTTGTTTCGCCAGCATTGGAGGTAAAGCGGGCATCCGTGGAATTGCTCACCGCGAAAACAAACGATCTCATCGCCGAACAAATCCGTCGCGCCCCCGAGGATTGGTTTTGGGTCCACAATCGCTGGAAGATGCCCGAGCCCAGTTTCCTTCTCGCTCGATACAAGCGCGGCGTTTACCTGCCACCGGATCTCTCGGGTCAAGACTTGCAGCCATTCCGAATTCTCATTCGCTCAAGCAACTGGCTGGGTGACGCCGTGATGAGCGTGCCGGCCGTCCGCGCGATTAAAAACGGGCGCCCTGATACCCATGTCACCATTGCCGCGCCCGCAAAGATCGCACCGGTGTGGAAGGTCGTTCCAGAGGTGGACGCGATCCTTCCTCTGGCGAGCAATTCATTCTTTGCGGCTGTCCGTTCGATTCGAGGACGCTCAGGTTTCGACGTGGCGATTCTTTTCCCGAATTCGTTGCGCGTTGCCCTCGAAGCCCGGCTAAGCGGCGTGCGCCGTCGCGTTGGTTATCGTGGCCATTTCCGGAGTTGGTTATTGAATCAAATCGTGCCCGAGCCGCGAAAACCTGGTCCCCTGCAACATCAATCCACTCGTTACCTCCGAATCGCTCAGGAATGTGGCGCGCTAACCGAACGATCGCTGGAGAAAACAACGCTCAACGCTCAATTGGCGAGTTCCAATGAACGATCGGCTATCAACTATCAACCGCTCCAAATTGGTCTCTCCCCCGGCGCAGAATACGGGCCGGCTAAACGATGGCTGCTGGAGCGATTCGCGGAGGCGGCAGTAAAAGTCGCTGCCCAAGCGCCAGTGCGGTGGGTTCTTTTCGGAACGCCCAAGGATGCGGAAATTGGTGAGCAGATCGCCACCGGCCTCGGCGATTCATGTGTCAATCGAATCGGTCAAACCACGCTTGATCAACTCATTCCTGCCCTGCGCCAATGCCGTCTATTGCTGACGAATGACACGGGCACAATGCATCTCGCTTCGCTCCTCGGAGTTCCAGTCGTGGCGATTTTTGGCTCGACCGAGCCGGGTCTCACCGGACCGCTCGGCGATCACCACATTGTGCTAAGACATCACGTCGAATGCAGTCCGTGCTTCCTGCGGAAATGCCCGATCGATTTCCGTTGCATGAAAGCAGTCGCGGTCCAGGAAGTAGTGGACGCGGTTCTGTCGATTTTAAACACCTAGCCGCGACTCGCGCCTGACTCGCAAAAACAAGCGCAGCACATCTCCCCACATGAACGGATTCGTACTCTCGCCAGGAATGCCCGATACTCCAATGATTGGCATTGCTTTGGAAAGCTTTTCGGAATGATTGTTGACTGTGACCGCCGTCAAGAGGCCGCATATCCGGACAGAGGTGCAGGTAATGTTTTTCGATACCGATTGCGGGGGCGTAGTGTCGAACATCGCATATCTACGCTTCATCGAGATCGCTCGCACACTCCTCGCTGAAGAACTGGGTCTGACCCTGGCAGAAATGGCCGAGACGCAAAGGTATCCCGTGGTCGTCCACACCGAGATCGACTACCGTCGCCCGGCCAAACTTGGCGATCGACTGGTCGTCGAAGGCTGGCTCGATCGACTGGAGCGCGTCCGATTTTGGTGCGCATTTCGCATTCTTCGCCCCAAGGACAGCGAGTTAATTGCCAAATGCCGCCAATCACTCGCCCTCATCGAGATGCCGGCCGGAACGCTGCTACGCTTGCCGGAGAGCTGGGAAAACTATCGGAACCTGGAGGCAAGCACTCAGCCTGCCCGCCGGAGCCTGACCCACCTATGACGGCAGGCGCCCGTACCCTTAGGATCGAAGAAACACTTCTGGAGCCAGCAGCGCTCACTCCGCCCCCGACGCGTCATGCTCTCTTTGTTGTTTTGATTGCGCTCGCGGCGCTTTTGCACGTGGCGACGATTGGCTCGGGCGACCTCTACAGTCAGACTGAAGGACAATACGCCGGCGCGGCTAAGGAGATGGTCGAGACGCATAACTGGCTTCTGCCCACCAATGACGGTATTCCGCGCTTGCAAAAACCGCCCTTGCTCTACTGGCTTATCATTGGCTCGTTCAAACTTTTCGGGCTCAAGGCGGCCGCCGCCCGACTCCCCGTCGCGCTCGCGAGCGTTGTTCTGGTTGCGCTGATTTTCCTGCTGGGGGAGAAACTCGCTGATTACTGGCGCGGATTTCTCGCCGGTCTGATTTACCTCAGCTTTTGCGGCGTCTTTTTGCTCGCGCGCATCGTCATGCCCGAGCCACTCTTCAGTGCCTTAATTGCAGGCGCCATTTACTGCGGTTTATGCGGTTATCAGCACCGGCGCCACCGGTCCGCCTGGTTCGCGGGATTCTGGATCTGTTCAGCTTTCGCTTGCCTGACCAAAGGTTTTCTCGGCATCATTTATCCAGTCGCGATTTTTCTCTTGCTCTCAATTTTCTATCGAGAAGCCCGCGTCCGCTTTCGCGCGCTTCTGCGCTGGGAATACTTGTTGATCTTCTGTTTGATCGTCGCGCCATGGCACATTTGGGCGCAATACCACTTTCCGGGATATTTTGGTTACCTGGTCAACTCGGAATGGATCGGGCATTTGCGCGGGCTCAGCGATGCGACGCATGATTTTGAGGGCGTGCCGGTCTATCAATTTTTGGGGATGCATTTGGCTTGGTGGTTCCCGTGGTCGATTGGGCTGTTGCCGGGCTTGATTTTCGCCTGGCGGCGGGTTATCCGGCCACGCGAGATCGAATTTTCCGATGCGTTGCCCCTCTGCTGGATGGGCGTGATCTTCGTCCCGCTCCTCTTTCTTGGGCAGCGCCAGGACTACTACTCGATGAGCATGTGGAGCGCGCTCGCGCTCTGGAGCGCGCTTGCCTGGGATCGGATGCCGGGCAGATCGCACGCCGCCGGTGCAATCGCGGTTGGCTCGATCGGAATGATAAGCGCGGCAGTTGCGCTCTTCCTCACCAACGCGGCGCAGACGCTCAACGGAAATTGGGGAGCGATGGATGATCGCTGGACGGCTTGGGAGGCAGTGCACAATATGCCGGCGTCAACGTGGCTGTCGCTTCGCCCGATGTTCCTGATCACCGGCGTCGCCCTAGTCTCTCTCTCGATGGTAGCCCTTTATTTTATTTCCAAGCAACGGGAGAAACTTGCGGCTGTCGCCTTGAGTGTCGCGATGATTCCCACCGGGTTTAGCATGATGGAGGGCGTCGCTCGAATCGCTCCTTATTTTTCTTTTGCCGATCTGGGCCGCTTCCTCAATGCGAGTCTGGATGAAAAGGGCCAGGTGCTATTTGAAGGATCGCTCAACGAGGGCAGTAGCCTTATTTTTTATCTGAACCGGAAATTTTCGCTCGTGAATCAAAATCCAAAAAAAGAAGCCCCGCTCGGCACACCGTCGATGGACATCTTCTTTGATGAAGACGCAGTTTTAAAGAAATGGAGCCAGACCGAGGCTGTTTACCTGATTGTTGAGCAAGAGCGCATTGGTCACTGGAAAACGGTACTGACCGACCGGTTTCACGTTTTTCATCAAGTCACCACCTCGGGCACGCATGTCGTGCTTAGTAACCAATTGTAAAGACTTGCGGCTGCAGCGCGCTAGTGATCTGTATTTGAAAAATTCGGATCGACGCTTAACGTGGCGGCTCGTTTTCGGTTGTAACTTGTAACCTTGAAACCCGCCTGAGGCGAGTAACCTTCTACCGTATCTATGTCGCAACACCGCAGTTTAAAAGGGGCCAGCACCATCGCCGCCAAGCGCAATGTGCTAAAGCGCTTCGAGCGCGTCGAACTGTTGAAAAAGCGCGGCCAGTGGAAGGAAGGTCAAAAAGTGGTCGGCCTTCCGAAGACGAAGCCCGACGTGTGACCCGCTCCGCGCGAAGTGAACCGTGATCGGTAGATGCCTCCACGCTTCAACACCGTTAACTGATCACTGATCACATTCCCGAGCCCCGGCGTGCGCCTCAATCGCTTCCTCGCCGCCGCTGGCGTCGGCTCGCGGCGTCATTGCGATGAGTTAATTGCCGCCGGCCGCGTCACAATCAACGGCAAGGTCTGCACCGATTTCAGCGCGCAGCCAACCCCGCGTGATCATGTCAAAGTGGACGGCAAACTGGTTCATGCCGAACCCGCGCAAACCATCATGCTGCACAAACCCGCAGGCTTCGTCTCGACACGAAACGATCCGAATGCTCGCGACACCATTTTCGATCTTTTGCCCAAAAAATTTTCCCGCCTCTTCAATATTGGCCGTCTCGACGCTCAAACCGAAGGCCTTATTCTCCTCACTAACGATGGCGATCTCGCTCAGCGACTCACCCATCCGAGCTACAAAATCGACAAGGAGTATGAAGTGACGTTGAGTCGTCCCTGGGATCCGGCGCTGGCGCCCAAATTATTCGAAGGAATTTTTCTCGACGGCAAACGTGCTCGCATCCAGCAACTTCATTCACGCGGTCCGAAACGCTTGCGCGTCGTTTTGAGACAAGGCATCAACCGACAAATCCGTCGCATGTTTCACGAGATCGGTTACGAAGTGAAACGACTTGTTCGTATTCGCATCGGCAACCTCTGGCTCAGCGATTTGCCCCGCGGCCATTGGCGGCTGCTGACGAAGCACGAACTGAAATCGTTAAGCCATGGATCGACCCACACGAGAATAGCCCAGCGTTAAAACGCTGGGCTATCATCAAGAGATGAAGATCGACGATTGTAATGCCCTGATCACCGGAGCATCGGCCGGGATCGGCCGGGAACTCGCGCGGCAACTCGCCGGCCGCGTGCGCTCGCTTATTTTGGTGGCGCGCCGCGAGCAAAAGTTAAATGAACTCGGCGACGAATTGAGCCAGCGGTATCCAAATCTCACTGTTTACATTCGTAAAACCGATCTCGCCGATCTTGCGCAACTGAAGGGACTGATGGCGTGGCTGGATGATGAAAAGATCGAGGTCGATCTGCTCATCAACAACGCCGGACTCGGCGATCTCGGTCCCTTCGCAGTGAGCGATCCCGTTCGCAACGAACAAATCATGCTCGTAAACATGGTGGCGCTCACTTCGCTGACGCGCCATTTGCTTCCGCCAATGATCGCGAGAAAACGCGGCGGCATTTTGAACGTCAGCTCGTCAGCTGCTTTTCTTCCGATCCCGGGATTCGCGGTTTACGCCGCAACCAAAGCATACGTAACCAGCTTCTCGGAGGCGCTCCGGGCCGAACTTCGCGGAACCGGTGTGAGCGTCTGCGGTCTCTGTCCCGGCCCGGTGCACACTGAGTTCCAGGAAGTCGCAAAACGGCCAGGCGGCCAGCGCGAAGACGCCCCGGAGTTCGTTCACGTTTCCGTCGAGCAAGTCGTTCGTGACGCATTCAAGGGATTGGAGGCGGATCGTCCGCTCGTCATTCCGGGGCTGGCGATGAAAATCGTTATGTTGCTCGTCCGAATAACGCCGATGCCAATCTTGCGATGGGCGTCACGGTTTTCGCCGAAGCGTCCCTAATCCGCGGAGGAACGGTCATGGGGGTTAGATGTCATTGTGTGTCAAACAGATGCGCTTGCGAAGAGGGTGCGTTGTAATCCGGCCGAAGGTAATTTGGGGTGAAGAAATCATCCATGTTGCCATTGCTGCTACTCAGTTTGAAGGGCACAAATCGCAACAAATCGATCGCGCGCGAAAAGAATGTTGCGTCTGCGGCCTGTAGGTCGCGTACGCGCATTGCGTCGTCCTTCTGTTTGATTACATCGAGCATCTCCGGAACAGCTCTCTCGCGGCCCGGACTGAAGGTGAAAGTGAAGCTCTTCGCCAGCTTCGGTTCCTCACTAGCGGGGTTGACTGCCCGTAGGCGAAATGAGTGACGAGCGCTGTCACACCGAAGACAACAGAAACCAACCACCGATCACTGGACGGGTGCAATGACATCCAACGGCATGATAAGACGCGAACATCACCCTGCAATCTGCTCCAGATCATGGCGCATGATCGGGCGAGACGGTATGCGGCGCGCAACAGACTTGAACCCGGCACGCGCGAACGTCGAAGCTGCGCCAGTGAAAACGTTGGAAGTGCTTTCCGGTCGCACCGTATCAACAGGATACGCTTCAAGCGCTGGCGCATTGGCGCGCTTGGCGGCTTTCACTGCTGCTTTGATCAAAGCCGACATGATACCCTGGCGGCGATAGCCGCGCCGCACGTAAAAGCACGAGATGGACCAGACCGGCACATCGTCCACGCACTGGAGAGGCCGCGCGCGATTGAGCCAGGGCAAATCATCCCGTGGCGTAAGCTGGCACCACCCCACGGCCCGCTCACCATCGAAGGCGAGCAAGCCTGGCGGCGGGCCATGCTTCACGATATTGCGGAATGCGTGCCGGTTTTTCTCGCGCTCCCGCTTATGGTATTCACTGCCGATCCTCCAGTACATGCACCAACAACCGTTGCTGGCGCCGCCTTTGCCGAACAAGTCTTCAAGAGCCGGCCAGAGATCGGGTGTGAGAGGGCGTATCGTAAGCTGCATGTCGTCTTAATTTCTTTTGGCTCGGTAGTTCAACTTGTGGCGTGCCACCCAACGAGAACAAGATCAGCCACCGCCAGCCCGCCGTAGCGGGTAAACTAAAGCGGGCTTTGCTTTCCTTTCATCCTTCATAGTTCATCATTCCGCCTTCCAGTACGGCATCTGCGTTAGTCTCGTGCTGAATACCAGTCCAACACTCGTAAGGCGCGCAGCGTGTTCCACCGGCTCGGCCGGCCCTCGCCTTCGTCCGTTTCGACCGGCATCCTGCCGGGGTACTGGGTCTCGAGCGGCCACCGGCCGTCGCCATCGCGCTTCGATGCGACCAAGTCGATCGCCTCGGCTACGCGCTCGTCGGGCGCGACGCCGGCGCGGCGCAGGTACTCGAGCCCCCGCAGCACGTCGTAATGCCACCACGTGGGGAAGGCGAAACGGGTCCAAACGGCGTCGCCCTTGCGATCTCGCTCGATCAGCTCGCCCGTCGACCGTCGGCGGAAGAGGCGGCGCTCGAGGAGGTACTCCTGCCCGCGGAGACGGGCCGCGGTCACCTCCGGGCTGGCCCCGCCCGCCCGTTCGTGCTCGAGCAGGGCCTCGAGCACGCAGATCGTCGTGTTGAACGACGACCGCGTCGAGCCGTTGGCTGCCTCGCAGTTCCAGCCGCCGTCGGGCAGCTGCTCAGTGAGCAGCCGGTCGACGATGCCCCGGACGTCCTGGCCGAAGTAGACGCCGACCGCCGCCACCTGACCGTTGGTGCAGGGCTCCACCTCGCCGGCGAAGAAGGGGTTACCGTCCGCTTCCTGCGGACCGCATCCTTGCCACGTCACGCGCTCGCGGACGAGGCCCACCGCGCGCCTTGCCTCGTCGCTGGCGGGATCGAGACCCATCTCCCGCAGGAGCGACAGGACGTGCATGGTGGAGTCCCACCCGCGGTTCCACGCCGCGCCACCCCGACCGCCCGTCGGCCCCCTGGAGGGCGAGCAGCCGCGCGCCTGCGCCCTCGGTGGCGACCCGTGCGCGCTCGGCCGCGACCTCGTCCGCGGGCGCACCGATCAGGTCTTGTATCGCCTGCCAGCGGATCGAAGGGTCAGAATCAAGCAGCCACTGTATGACCGAGCTCTTTGGCTCCGGACCTTGCCGTTTGGATAGATTGGTCGCCATCTGCCGGTTCCTCCTTTCTTTGGTTAAAAGACGCTGTTGGTAGCCTAACGAGACACAAGATCAGCCACCGCGAGACCTGTGAAGCGGCCAACGCAGTGAACCGGTGGATGGCAGATACTCATCAAGTGGATCATAGGCTATCTCGCGGTTCGCTGCATCGCCTGGTTAGGCCTTTGGAGACTCATCTAAGTTGTAAGCGGCATACAATTTCGGTTCGGGATTCTTCGCGATGATTGCTTCCACCACGGCGCGAAACTCATCCGTTAACCAATGTTTCCGTGTCGCCCACCATTCTCTTACTCCGGGGTAGGCGAAATAGTCGGTCATGGTTCGTTCCACTTCGTCCCATAGCGGTTTCTCCAACGCACCATCACGATAGTAAATGAACATGCCCTCACAGTTTCTGGTATATCGGGTGAAGAATGCGGTGAACCTGAGCTTGTCTGGTGCGTCAAGACCGTGGAAGGAGCGCACACCCCGCAGAAAAAGCGCTGCAAACTCGCGGCTTTCCTGCGCGGATTTGACCAGCTCGCTCCACTGCGCGGTCAGAATATTGATTCCCGCGCGGCGGCGCTCCTTGTTCTGCTCTCGAATCTGAACAGCAAGATAAATCAACGAGGGAATGACACCAATGGCCGCGACCACTTGCCCGATCGCGGAAAGCATTTCCCAATTCATGAGGATGGTGGCGGCCTAACGTTCAAGCTCAGCGACCGCCGGACGGTGAGCGTTTAACACACAATGTGGGGTTCAAATTTTCCATGACCGTAAATCGCAGAGCTTGTGGGCGGCGGTTCGCTGCAGCGTCGTGTTAGGCCGATCTTTTCGAAATAAGTCGTCGAAGGACATCGCCTTTCCACATCCAAAATCCCGAAAGGGCAATTATAGGAAGGAAGAAAAACCGAACAGCGGCGGCGTAATTTCGAATTTCTTCAAACGGACTATAAATATAACCGAGTATCGGAATGCTAAAGACGATGTGAATCCAGCGAAGAATCGAACGTTGGTGGCATCATTCATTTGATTCATTTACTCCCTCATCGAATGCACTAATCATTCAATCCCTTTCCATTGAGAATTTGCTGCATACGTTTTTCAACCCTAGACTCCCGAGTTTTGGATTGTTTGGGTGCAGAAAAATAAAGAATGTATCCTCTTTGCCGTCCCGGCGTCAGTGCATCAAAAGCAGTTTTCAAGGCAGGGTTTTCATCTAATTTATTTTGAAATTCTTCAGGAATTTTAAATTCTGAAGTCTTTTTATAATCCACTTCCAAACCGGCTTTTTCCACTTCAATGGCTTCAGAAATATAGACTTTCAAGATGGGTTCCATCTCAACTATTTCTCGAACATTGGTGAACCGAATCTGGCGCGCCGCCTGCACATTCTCCGTTTGTTGGATTAGAATACGATTGGCATCCTTTAACAAGGCACCTTTGAAAAACAGAAGTGCACAGTATTCTTTAAATCCATGTATTAGAACTATGTTACTTTTCTGAAACGTGTAACAAGGATGACCCCACTTCAATTCTTCGGTTAGCCCACAGTCAAGAATGATCATTCTCAATTTCTCAAATTCTTCCTGCCACTTTTTGGACTTTCCTAAATATCTATCAACCTTGGGATTCATTCCGTTCATTTATTGATACTCCGAAATAAAGTGAGCTTATATCCGCTTACAATTTCTTTTTCTTCTTTGGCATTCATGATTGGTTTGTGAATCTATTTATCGGGGAGCGCGTCATTTAGTCTGGCCTAACGAGACACAAGATAAGCGACCGCGCCCGAGAGCGCGAGTGGCTGCAATCTAAACAACAAACTACACAAATGCTACGCATCGGAGCGGGGCGCGGCTCGCTGCATCGCCTGGTTAAGCTGTCGACGCCGCTCTCGCCAGAGAGTGAGAAGCATCCGGAGAATATAGAGCGGCTTCGGCGGAATCCATCCCAGTTGCTTGGCCATTCCGAGATCATCCCGCACCGCATCATGCTCCGTGATCAGCCCGTCTTTGATCTTGAATCAATGTGTTTGCGCGACGGCGAAACTGCGCCCGGTGGAAGGAAAAGCGTCAGTCACCTTCCCATCGGGAGAGTCGTGCACGACGAAGGGTCCGTGCTGACGCGCGTGCAGCGTGACGCGCGCCGCCGCACGGTCACCACTCACGAGGATTTCATGAAACTCGAAGCGCATATCGGCGAAGGCCCGATGCAGCCATCGTATCGTGGCCTTCAGAGCCTGCGGACCGCGACCTCGTGTATCCATCGGCTCGTCCGAACAACGATGATTGAAAAAATACACCGAGACGTTTCGATCGGCAGCGGTCAGGTCTCCACTGGCCATTAACTCTAGATGCTCGCGCACGAGGCGCTCGATCGTCGCGTCTGCGGCGGCCGATGAGGGAAAACTCATAGTCTAACGAGACAGAGATAAGCCACGGCTAGCGTTGAACAACATTACGGCGGGAGTGCGTGAGCGCGAAGACGCGAATCGCACTAGGGAAGCCGGGGGCCTGGATGAAATCCAGGGTGTCGTGGCAATCTCGCCGAAGTTGTCTCGCAATGGGGCCGTTGGCTTCATCGTTTGGTTAGGCCGCGGCGATTGCATCACTCTGCATGCGCGACTGCGTAGCGCTCGGCAACGTCGCGCAGGATCTCATAGCGGTTCAGCTCGCAGACAACGCTCAGTTCCGACGATGCGGCAACGTGCGTCAGGACGAGCGGAAAGCCGATCTTCTTCAGCAGGCGGTTCGCCATCGGGTTGTCGGCCTTAGGCTCGCAGATGATGCGCTTCAGATTGAATCGCTCGTAGAAATCGAGCGCCGACAAGCAAAAGAAACGCGGGCCGTAGCCCTTACCCCGCAGATCGGCGCGCCATATGTGCAGATGTATGCTGCCGAAGTCGCCCGGCACGATGTCCTTGAGCGAAGAATGTCCGATGGCTTTGCCGTCGACACACCATGCGAGTACGAAGCTACGAAGCCGATCGAGCGGAG
>JBKOWV010000056.1:0-4315 GCA_046724585.1 Verrucomicrobiota bacterium | reverse complement strand
CACACGCTCCACTTTCGCAGCCAGGTCACGAGCGACGTGCTGCAGCATTACGGTCCGCGCCTCGGGGTTGGCGGTAAGATACCGCTCCAATGCTCCAACCTCCCAACGCATCGCGCGGCCCGGCTCCACTGTCACCGCATCGACCTCAGCCGGAATGCCGCTGAGAGTCAGGGCGGAGCCTACGAAGTCACCCGCGATAAGATCACCTAGGACACGGCCATCTTTCGTGACCCGAACTTTCCCACGGACGATTAGCGAGACCGTCTCCGGAAGTTTACCTTGCTCTATCAGCCGTTGTCCAACCTCAAGCGTGGTCCAGGAGCCAATGCTCAGAACCTGAAGGACTTTCCGCGGAGGCAAATCCCGGAAAACGAGCCGTCGAATATCTTCCTCGTCCGACGTCAGTTTAACTGGACGACGCTCGATGAACAGACGCCATGATTGGAGCAGATTGATCGCCGCAAACACAACACTCCAACTGAGCGGCGCCCACAGTTTTGTCGGCTGTAGCACGAAATACGGGATCGAGATGAACGAGGCTCCCACCGCGAACAAGCGCAACCACAGAATGTCGCGAACACTGTAAGCCACCACTAAGAGGACGTTTGCAGCGTGGATGAAATAGTTTGGATTGATTGAGTTCATGGTTATCTCTCTGTTTGGTCAGGTCGCAACGGCAAAGCTCACGGGACAATTGCGCGAGCGCAAGACGATTCGCATGACCCATTTGGTCGTGAGTATCCGTTGCGGCTCTTTAAACTCGCCCGCTTGTTCGTGGGCTTCGATCACGCTCCGCGCTTAATCGAAAATGCGAATCAAAGCTAGCCCGTAGTAATTAATTCGTCTGCTCAAATCTTCGCACTGCGTCGGCTCCTGCGGCGGGGATAAAGCAATCCACCAAGCAGCGTGACAACGACGAGAGAGGCGAGAAAGACAACGTGATACCAAGGTGGAAAGCGTTCCCACAACGTGATCACCGGGAGGAACATGATAAGCAGCAAGCCAGCAAGGGACTTGATCGCAAACATGCTCCGGTTGGTCACCCATGCGGCGACAAAACCAGCGCAGAGCGAGGAAATGGCTCCAAGCAGGAGCCGCGCGATCAACATTCCCAGTGTGAACGTCTTGGCGACTTCGACTTCGGAATACCCTGGCCACGTCACGCGCAGTACGTGATTGCCGACATTGGCGATGAGAAACCACACAACCACACCACCGACAACTCCACCGATTTGCCTCAGCATGGTTGGCTCCGGTTAACGCGCACGGAAGCGTGGATCGACGCGGTTGTTTGCATAGGCTGGTTAGGCTTTCCTTCGCCATCGGGGAAGAAAATACGATAGGGGAATTCCGGCGAGAGTCGCCAGAAGGCTGAAGAAAAAAATCTGAGGCGCATATCGAACGAGGAGGAAAGGCGAATAGCGCTGGTAAAGAGCAAAGCCGGGAAGGTACCTGTCCCATGGCACGAGAAGCACCAGCATTAAACCAAGAGCCGAACAAACCAGCATCCCCAATGCGCTGTAGCGTCGAGTATTCCACCAATATGCGCCGCTAAAAATAAGCGATGTCAGAAATGCCACGGAAAGGCACACTCCGGCTACACGACGGAATATCGCACCACCAATCGTGGTCGAATGACGAAGAAGATCGTTCTCGAGCAGGTTGGTTATTGCCTGGACCTGATCCGCAGCTTCGCCGGTGACCGACACCCGGCGTGAGGAATCGCCCAAATCAACCGTGACAGATGAGATCGGCTTATCAGGTCGGTAATACGTGTACGAAAACCTGAAGATCTCCTTCGGGAACGCAACACTGCTCGCAAGGGAGAAGTGCGGTATCTCGATCTCTCTGCCGCGAACGCCAAGCTTCACACTCTCCCGACCAGAATCTTGCTCGCCGGAAGGACCGTTGGCCGCGGCGATGAGTGAATGAGTCTTTAGCAAAATAGTGTCGAGATCGGCCGCTGCCAATCTCAGAGGAGGCAGATCGCGGTTCTTCGAAAATTCCGGGGCCTTGGCAGACAGCAACGTTGCGGCGAGCGATAAGCATGCGCTGATAAGAACAGGTAAACGCATGTGGACAGGCTTGAAAAGAATGACTGAATCGTAGCCCGTCAGAAAGCAAGGACAAAGCACGTTGCCTACGAGTTTGGAGGCATTAAGAAACGCGTGTCGCGCGATTCTCTAACCTGAAATCAAACGAGGATCACCCAAATTGAAGAAGACGACCCAGATTTAATCACCGTGACCTCGGGTGGAAAGTGCTTCAAAAATATTCACGCGGTACGAGCGCGCAATGGCCGACCGGCACGATCGTATAAGCGCTCCGCGAAGTCTTAGAATCCTATCTCTTGTCTTGGAGCTCGAGTCACCGGAATATTGAGATATGAAAGCACGACTAGTCCAATTTGGCGAGATCGAGATTGAGGGGAAGCGCTACACGCATGATCTGGTGATCGCAGGCGGCAAAGTGCGAAAACGAAAGAAAGGACCTTCCAAACAATTCCGCGAAAAGTTCGGCCACACGCCGCTTTCGGTCGGGGAAGAAATTCCCTGGGGAGGTAAGCGGCTCATTATCGGAACCGGCACCCATGGCGCGCTTCCGGTAATGGACGAAGTAATAGCGGAGGGGAAACGGCGCGGTATCGAGGTCATTGCGGCGCCCACATCGGAAGTCTGTCAGCTGCTCAAGGAAGTGAAGAAGGGCCAGGCGTACGCCATCCTTCATTGCACGTGCTGACCGGAGTTGCAATGGATCGATGTGCTCTACCGCCACAACCTCTCTACTTCGCGAAGGAAATCTTGTTCGCGTTGCCGACCAGGCCAGACGCTGCCGCGCGCACTTGCGGGTCGGACATTCGATAGACACTCCGATCGAGCAAGTAATGGACGAAGCCTGTCGCGAAGCCCAGAGCCACCACCGCAGGCACCCAGTTCGACGTCCGTAATTGCGTCGCAATGGCGCCGAAGATCCGGTCGCCGTAGTATGTGCCTCCCTCCCGATTTGCTTCCACCTCGAAGAGGGGTAACAAAGCTGTCGATAACAACATCAGGAAGAGCACGACCGCCCATGGCCGGATGTTTAATTTGTGGAAAACGTTACGCACAATACCGCGCGCCGGGGGCAGCTCCGCACTCGGTGTTTGTGAAGCCAGGCCGGTAGCAAGAATCCAGTGCTGCGATGTCCAGATCACCAGGAAGAGAAATAAACTCCGGGGACAAAGAGCGATGCCAACCATTACCGCGAGGCCAACAATGTACAATACGCGTGGCAACGACCATCGCGGCGCGCGCGACTCGAGGACCAATATTGCTCCGGTTGCTAGAAACAATACCGCTGTTGCACCAATACGGATTGCGTTTTGCACCGAAGCAATCCATTCGGGAAGAAACCACAGATCGATCCAATGACCTTGATACGCAACGGCGCCAGCAAGAATATCGGCCACAAAAACAAGCACGCCGCCGACTGTCAATGCGAAGAGGCGATCCACGCGTCTTGTGCGAAAGTCAGCTGCACGACCAGCTCGGGAACGGTACAGGGAAAGCGCGCCGAAATGTTGTGCGGCGAAGTGATGGGTCAGCCATGCATAGTCGATAATTGCCAGAACAACGAGCCGCTGTACGCGCGTCCAAGGCAATGCCGAATCGGCGGGGAGAAATACGGCAAAGCACGCTACCGTAACTAACACCGGTAACACGATGAACCGGATCGGCTGTGCTCGTAAGAGCGGTTTGTACGCTTCGGTGCAATAGGCGAGATACGTGCTGGACAATCGGTGACCAATCCAAAAGAGCGCGGTTAAACCGAAGTAAAAGAGATCAAGTGGACTCGACTCAGGGTTGGAATACCCATGGGCGAGCCATAGCACGATGGGCGCAAGCCAGAGTGCGCTGAGCATCCAGAAGCCGTCCCAAGCTGGTCCGCGCACCCAGGGCGATGGCGCTCTTGGCATCCATGCCGCTGTATCTGCGATTTCGACTGCAACAGCGGATGAGGAAGAGCCAGGCATCAAACGGTTTCCCAAGCGTGCCGCCCGGTGGACGGTGCGCTCACATGTTTGTTACCCAATCCCGTAGCGAACGTCTGTTGAATGCGTCATGGGAGTCGTTCGGGAATGGAATCAAAACCAAATTAAATTCAATGAAATTGCCACAGTCCAGGATTTCGGGTGGTGTCCTAATTTGGATTAAAACTGATCTTTGCTGAAAAGCGCTCCCGCGCCGACGAGGAGTGACGCAATTCCCAAAACCGCAGAAATGTATCCTAAAGGGAAAATCTGCTTCGTGAAATAGACCAACGCGCACAGGCAAAC
>JBKOWV010000021.1:0-3852 GCA_046724585.1 Verrucomicrobiota bacterium | reverse complement strand
GTCAAGAACAAGAAAGCCGGGATGGGGAAGGTCGTGTTCCTGGCAGAATAGCATGTCCACGCTGGCTGGATATCGGTTCCGCTCCACTGGCGGTGTAACTTTATGATCAGTTTGGAAGATTGCGTCGCATTATCCGGCTTGACAGAGGCACAGGTCCTCGCAATCGCTGAGCATGAGCATTTGCCCGAGAGCGCCGCCACCGCCCTCGCTCAATATCTCTCGAACCAAGAGCACGGCATGGAGAAAATCCGAGACATGATCGTGGACGATATCCGGCAAGCTCAACAGCGCCAGGACAAGGCTCACGTTCTGACAGGCCATTCTCAACAATTTCGCCCGCCACGTTGAAGCCAATCAAAAGAAATCGTGAGTGGGTGTCGGAGGGAGGCCAATGTTACCTTCATTGGAAGGGCCGGTGGAGCGCGTTTCCCCGCCGGGGTAGGTCTCTGCCTACCCACCCCGGGTCGCGTGGGAGCCGTCAGGGCCTTGGCAAGGGGAATCCGGGACCTTCGGACGGACGCGATCAGATGAAGTGCCACCGGGTCATCAGCGGAGACGTGCCGATGAAGGCCGGAAACGCGCGGTCAGACAGGACTGCGTAGGCCGGAGCTCCGGTCAGGGCTTGAGATCGACCGCTGCCTTGTAGCTGCCGTCCTTGTAGAAAGGCACCGAGAAGTGCTCGTGCGTGGCCTTCCACCCGCCGTCCTTCTTGGCGAAGCCAATGGTGGCACGCACCCAGACGTCGGTCTGCTCGCCGCTCGTCCTCTTTCCGATGATGCGGTTGAGGCTGGTGGCGAACGCCGCCCCGTCGCCGACCGTGATGCTTAGACCGTGCACTTCAAAGCCGACCGCTCCCTGGAACGTCGCGAACCACTCGGCGAGTTCCTTTTTGTACCCGTCCACTCCCTTGTGCACGAGCGGGGGCGCGAGATCGTATAGCAAAATATCGCGCGCGTAGTGGGACACCGCTGCGTCGATGTTCTTGTCGCGGATTGCGGACGTCCAGCAGTCGATGAGGTGGCGAATCTGGAGCTCGTCGGCGGTCTTGCTGTTGTTACTCGCCATGGTCTTCGCCTCAGGTTGTTACGTCGGGGCCGCCGAAGCGAACACACGTCGGTGCATTGGTCAGCTGGTCATGAAACCTGCCAACACTGGGTGGCGGTGACGGGTCCGGAACCGTCGTTTACACCGACGGCTCGTGGCGCTCCTTCGCCAGATCATTTTCTGATGAACCCGAAATAGAAGCAAATCAGAAACAGGTCGAAATGGATGAAGCCGCGACGCACGCGCGGATCGCCGGCCCAAGCGAGCCGGCAGACCTCGCCGTTACAGTTCCATTGCGGAAAGCCGCCACCCGCGGCCGAGCCGAGCACGTTGGCGGTTAGCCGCGACACGTGTCGACCCGGCCGCGTGGTGCGGAATCAGAATTCCGCCGGCAGATAGCCGTTAATCTCAAGCCCGATGCAGATTTCGACGAGAACCGGCGTGGTCCAAAGCATCGCTGTCTCCTGTGGCACCAAGTTGGGCCGAACAAGCGATCGAAAACTAAAAGCCGCATCGTGACGCAGCAATGACGAAGCAATGACGAAGCATACGCACAAACGCAACCGCTGTTGGAAAGTGTAGATGGGAAACGTGCTTCGGCCGCCCCGTCATCAAACTGCAATACTACGCGGTGACGAATCTCGCCTGGGATTTGAGCTTTAATCGAGGAGGAATTCCCATGGCGGCACGACATCTCGCAATGATTGCTGCAATGCTGTCGGCAACAACTTTGTGGTCTTTTCCTGCGTTGGCGGAGCAGCCGGCAATGCATCGCTTCACGCCGGTGAGCGACCAGATGGCACAAAATCCCAGTCCCAATGACTGGTTGATGTGGCGTGGCACGTACAGCAGCTGGGGTCACAGTCCGCTCGATCAAGTGAATACGAGGAACGTCAACCAGCTGCAGCTTGCGTGGGCCTGGACTCAGGAGCCTGGAAACCAGGAAGCCGCCCCCCTGGTTCGTGACGGGATCATGTATCTCGCTCAATCGAACAACGTCGTGCATGCCCTCGACGCGACCAACGGAACGCTAATTTGGGAGTATCGTCATCCACTTCCCGAATTAAAGGGCAGCTATGTAAAGCGGCAACTCGTCCGAGCGCGAAACAGCATTGCTCTTTATGACGACCGAGTCTTCCTTGCAACCGGAGACGCCCGCCTCGTCGCCTTGGACGCGCGTACCGGCAAGGTCCTGTGGAACGTACAAGTTGCCGACTACAACGTCGGCTTCAACTATACCGCCGGCCCACTGGTGGTCCGCGGAAAGGTGATCGCCGGCATTTCGGGATGTACGACGCCAGATACGGGCGGAGGCTGTTTCCTGACGGCGCACGACGCGAAGACGGGCAAAGAGCTCTGGCGCACATACACGATAGCCCGGGATGAAGATCCCCACGCGGCATCCTGGAACGGAGTTCCCTTGCAGGAGCGCAAGGGCGGCTCGCTGTGGGGCACCGGGAGCTACGATCCCGAACTCAACCTTATCTTCTGGGGCACTGCGCCTCCCATCCCGCATTCCGAATTGGCGCGCGGAACGGGCCCCGGCGCGCATCTATACACGAACTCGACGCTCGCAATCGATCCGGATACCGGCAAGATTGTCTGGCATTTCCAGCATTTGCCGGGGGACAATTGGAATCTCGATCACGCTTTCGAACGAGTCCTGATCGATGTCGAGGATGGCAATGACGCCAAGCGCATGCTGCTGACGGCGGGCAAGACAGGGATTGTTTGGGCGATCGATCGCAAGACCGGGACATACCTATGGCACCGGCAAACCGTATACCAGAACGTAATCTCAAACATCGATCCGCAGACTGGTGCAGTGACTTTGAATCGCGAAATGGTGCCAATCAAATTGGGGCAGAAACTGGTGGCATGTCCCTCGCTCTATGGAGGACGGATTTGGCAGGCAAGCGCCTACAGTCCAGAGGCTGGTGCACTGCTCATGCCGCTTGCCAACATGTGCAACGAATACACGGTTGTCGAACAGCCGCCGACGCCTGGAGAAGACTATGGACGCGGTCGCTTTGTTCCGGTTCACGCGCCCGACAATAATGGGTTAGTCGGCCGAGTCGAAGCAATTGATGTAAAGACGGGCAAATCGTTGTGGAAGCACGAACGACGCGCGATTATCAGCGGCGGTCTGCTTGCGACAGCCGGCGGGCTCGTGATCGGCGGCGACGGAGCTCGTCGCGCTTTCGCGCTCGACGCCCATACCGGAACCGTGCTGTGGGAGATCCCGCTCAACTCCTCGATTGGCGGCTTCCCAATGACCTATATGGTCAATGGCACGCAGTATGTTGCGATCCCGACTGGATCAAGCATTCTGCCGCAATTTTCTGCACCTCTGACACCTGAAAGCATTTCACCTGCTGACCGCAAGCAAGCCCAAGGTTCGATGTTGATGGTGTTCAAATTGCCAACGCACTGACGGAGTGTGGAGCGAGGCGGCACTATTCTTTCGCTGTGGCGCTATGATGCTGGAACCTTGCACGCGCTCCAACCGGTAAATCTGCGACGGCCTGCGCTCTTGCACTACAAGCACCTTTCGCGCTGTGTTGCAGGCACCGCGGCTCGGCACCATCTTGGCGCGAAGCACTATAGCCAGCGCCGCACGCGCGCGCGGTAGCCGCGATAGACGTCGCCGAACTTGCGCTCGAGATAGGCTTCCTCGCGGGCGACAACACCGTAGCGGATGACGAGGGCGAAGGGCACCAGCGTCAGCAACGGCCAGAGGCTGTTGAAGGCAATGGCCAAGCCGATGAGCCCCAGCACCATGCTGAGGTAGATGGGATTGCGCGTGAA
>JBKOWV010000150.1:0-13374 GCA_046724585.1 Verrucomicrobiota bacterium | reverse complement strand
TTGGAACGCCTTTGGCCACTGAATGAGAAAGATCGGGAGGCAAAGATTGCGCAATTTGCAACGCAATATGGATTCCGTCTGAGGTTCTATAGCAAAGGAATGTGCGCCATTTTCGACAAATGGCCCCCGCAAAGATAAACGCGGCGTTGATCTGATTTCCCGATGCGCTGCCATTCGGTCTCCTCTGTACGGCGAGCCAAACGCAGTCAGCAACGCAATCGGTTACGCGAAGTTTTTACAGCCGGTCACATGACGCCGTGATTCGCGTTTACGATGAAGCTGGCAAATTGATCGAGGCGCACGAGCAACCGGGCGATTTCAAGGAGTGACGCGGCTCGATTTTCGCCAGGTCTGACAGCCGACTGCGAGGGCCAGGAATTAAACGGGGACTAACCTGGTCCGGTGTTTATGAATCAGCACGGAGCCCCAAGCACCCGCCTCTCCGCACCGGCGCATCCCGCAGTCGCTGTCAAAAAACATCCTTTGAAGCAACCATTCCGGCTCAATGTTGCGCCTTTCTCAATCTCCCCGGGCTGAGTCCCACGCCGGAGCCACGGCAACGGCAAGTTGGGTACAGTCCTCCGGAACTCCTTCCGAGTAGGCGCTGGTCGCCAGCAGGCCCAACAAGCACATTCGCGTTTGCCTTAAGAGTTTTCCTGAATGGAGCCTAAGGATCGACAGTAGCCTTCTATAAGAATGAGAATGCATTCTACTAATTCTACCTTTCCTTTCGAACAACTCTACATCCGCAGTGAATAGAGATAGCGATTCATTCTTACCGGCCCTCATGAGAGCAAGCCGAAATTTCTTATCACTTATGAAAACATTATTCTTGTGCGGAGCAGCGATTGCCATTCTGGGTTTGGCCGTTGCTCCCATATCGGGTCAGACCCAGAGCACTACGACTACCAGTACCAGTTATGTTCAAACCAGCAAGCTTGTCGGTACCAAGGTCAAATCATCACAAGGTGAAGAAATTGGCGTAATTAAAGATGTCGTGCTTGACCGCAATACCGGTTGCATGGCTTACACCGTTCTCTCCACGGGAGGGACGGGAACACGTGTTACCGGCGGTGGCAAAACTGTTGCAGTTCCATGGGCAGCCTATTCTCCCACCTCAGAGCTGAGCGTTCTTACTACGACGGTGGACCGGGAGCGGATCTATAACGCGCCAGTGTTCGACTACGCGCGCATCGACGAATATACGACCACGAATTATATCAACAACGTTTACTCCTACTACGGCGTGAGCGCCGGTGTGGGAGTTTCCGGAACGACGACTACCACAACCGGCGTGGCTGGAGCAGCCGGCGCGCCGGCTAGTCCGGGCGCTTCGCCAACTGCGGCCCTTTCACCCGCGGCGACCGCGTCGCCTGGTGCTATGGGCTCACCTGCTGCGACAGCTTCACCTGCTGGCAGAGGATCGCCAACTCCACATGGGACCGCAGCGGCAAGCCCCCGCGCGACAGCGACGACAAGGCCACACGGTGCTGCAACTGCCAGTCCGACAGAGGGAGAGACCCGAGATGCCAGGGGCAGGCCAGGTGCATCACCTTCTCCCGGTGGCCACGACGAGACGACAGCGCCAAGCGAAGAAGAGCGCGCTCCTTCGGAAGCCACAGAAAGTCCGAGCGAAGGAAAGAAATCGACCCGACACCGCAAGACGGAGCGAAGCCCCGAAGACGAGCCTGGCGCGACACCACCAAGCCCGGAAGAGCAACAATAGCGAACCTTCTCCGTCGCATTTTCGCTTCGCCACCGAATTTGGCTCCGATTGCTCCCACGAATCCAAATCGTTTTGCGGTCAACTTTTCATCTGCGTGCACAGCGAAACGCTTTCCGTCGTCGCGATGTGCGCCGGCATCGTAGGATCGCGCCAGAATCGCTTTTGATTGCCGGACGGCAAACGATTCGGCAGGACAGACTCAATCGCCGTTCGTTTTTTCGAGAACTTCGTTCCGTCGTTTCCGTAGAACGAAACGAAGTCCGCCGATGAAAGCGGAAACCTCCGGGCAGTTGGAGAAATTGCATCTGCCGAGAGATCCACACAACTGATCGAATCTGGATGAAGAGCCGCAAGACCAGAAGGCCCCGACGAAAAACGATTCGTCGTGAGCGCCGACGAAAAGCTGACAAGGTTTGTCGACTTCAAAGAGTCGCGCACGATGGCGGTTCGAATTTAAACCGCGGGGTAACGACGGCAAGCTCGGAACACGTTTACGAAATTCGACCGCGCAAAGATCGCCGTGGGTTTGAACTAATTGGCGACCGGCTGCCATTGGGGCTGCTATGGTTTGAAGGACCGGACGCACTTGTCGACGCGGTCATTTACGCAAAGTTTTACTCGCGCTCGCACCCGGCGATCATTCGTGTGTTCGACGAATCCGGCGCCGTCGTCGGGACGCACGAATCAGCCGGCGATTTTCGCCGGCCGTGAGCGCCTGCCCGTGTTCACAGCTTTTTTGCACCCTCGCTAGGTGCTCATGGGCCCGAATTTGGAAGCGTGGTATGAAATTGGCACTGAAAACTTGAGCCGGTGGACCGAGCTCAACTGAGTCGCCTTCTTTTTACCATCGAGCGTCGCCACGTAAACCCTGGCTTCCGCGCTTCCAACTGTCTCGGAGTTATCGCTAGCCATCAGTGCAACGTCAAACTCCGCAAGAAACACTCCGTGCTCACCATGTGTTGCATCGCTGCGCAGGATCTTTTGGTCTTCATAGGCCTTCCCGATCTTAGGCGCGACCATGCCCTGCGATTCAGCCCTCGCATCCTCGACGCCCTTAATGATCTGGCTCAGGGTTAGCTTGATAAACTTGTCGAGCTCCATGCAGGGATTCTGCCCGTCTGCATTTGCGCGGCAACCGCAAATTCGCTTTTTCTCGCGCTTTTTTGCAGCCTTGCGGGGCGCGTGCCCTCGCTGGGCAAGCGCAGATTGGACGACTGGAATGATTCGTGAATCACAGATCCAACGAATCGAAGAACGTCTCCGTCACAAGAGGTCTTGCACGATTTTTGAACGCGATTTGGCCCGTATCTGGCCGCGAGACGAACGAGATCAACTGAAACGCGAAAAGGAAATTCACGCCTTCGCTTCTCGCGCGCCCTGGCTGTGGCGGCCTACAGCCCGACGGGCTATAGCTCCTGATCGCTCTTCGTTATCCTGGCCGCTTTGTTTGGTGCCCCTCCAAATTCTAGACCGAACTACCTTCGGTTGGGCGTTGGAGTCGGCTTTGGCGGGAAGAGTGAGCGAAAAAACTCCCCGACTCGCCCGCCTTGGTCTGTTTTTCTCATAGTCTCGGGTCGAGTCTGGCGTTTTTTACGACGTTGCTCTGTCGGCGTTCGTCTCGGTGTTGGCGCGGTAACCGCAGGCACTGTTGGCGTGGCAGTCAGTTCTGGCGCAGCGA
The DNA here is from genome assembly GCA_046724585.1 of Verrucomicrobiota bacterium. GTDB lineage: Bacteria > Verrucomicrobiota > Verrucomicrobiia > Chthoniobacterales > UBA10450 > Udaeobacter. The sequence goes on along the minus strand of JBKOWV010000150.1, from coordinate 9,970 downwards.
TTGGTGGCGTGGCTGTGAGCGCTGGCGTAGCGGTTGGCAATTCCATGGGCGTGGGTGTAGTGACAGTCGGCGTTCCTATGGCCACAGGCCGATTCTCGCGAATTCCCTTATTTGCGAGCCATTGGGCAACTCCAGAGGTAATTACGACAGCTAGCGAAACTATTCCAACTGCAATTGCCCAGCGTGCAAGGCGCTGGGTGCGCCGATGCCTGGCGTCGCTGTGCCTTAGATCGATCTCGCTGCGTATCAGTGTCAATCGTTCCGAGGCGGTTATGATTTCGTTTGGAGGCAACGTCGAGTCCGACTGAATTTCCAAGAAATAGTCCTGACAATCCCGGAGTTCGCTTTCCGCAAAGACGCGAAGCTTGCTGGGCTTAGTGCGATCGACCATCTTCCAAAAGTTAGATCGGTCTGCCATAAGATTATTTCAGCTTGGGCTTTGCTTTCACTAATAAGCAGGCAGTCCGTAATGGATCTTAGCCGCCTTATTAGGAAACGGCTGCGAACAGAAATTCGCGCGTCCGTGGCCTAATAGATCTTATTCGGCACACGTTCTGCTTTGCTGAGATTGTCAGCGACTTTTCCATTACTCACCAGACAGTTGCTTTTGTTTCGCTCGGCAAACGGCAACAAGGGAACCAAAACGCGACGCAGTTCCGAAGTTTTATGTAGAGGCGATTGCCCCATTGCTCTGATCCACTTGCTCCCGGATTTACGGCGGCGACGACAATCGGAGAAGGTGATGAAGCGGCTAATTATGGCACTCGGGCTCGGGTTGGTTTTTGTGTGTCAAGCGTTTGCCGATGCGGCCCTCGCACGCGTGACGGTTTACTGGCCTGGAGAAGGTTCAGGCGCGAATGCAGCCTGGAACGGCGCACGGCTGAACGAGGGACATTGTGCTGTCGATCCAAAGAAAATTCCCTATGGCAGCAAAGTTGTCTTTCATGATGCGCAGTGTCTGGCTGTAGACAGCGGACCGGATGTTGTCAATCGCAAGGCAGCGCGCTTGTGCGGGCGCAGTGCGCCTGAGCGCGACGCGATCGTGATCGATCTTTTTTTATACGAAACAGAAGGCCCTTGCCTGGGTAAAAGCGCATCCACACTTTATGACAGTGCGAGTTCGCACACCTGACACCGAAGGCGCGTACTAAGTCGCGTTCCGACACCCCAAGATCATAGCTGCAGTTTGGGATAACAGATTACGCCGCGGGACTGTGGCATGGAGTTGATTTCCGATTCGCTGCCATTCGGTCGGCTGTGGCACGGCGAGCCGGGTGCAATCAGCAACGCAATCGTCGGTTCTACAGCCGCTAAGGCCCCGAATCGCTGTAAGTTCGCGACCTACTCAATCTCCGCAGTGATCTTACCGTTGACGTCCTTCAACGTGACCGTTTCAACTCCTGCCAGCTTTACCTGATCGAAGGTTACCGAGAGTCCCTGGTCGTCCACCAGGTTGAAATCCCAGGTTTCTGATTTTGCGTCGCTCTTGAAGCGCACACCGATCTTTCCCCCAGCGGCCAGCACTTTTCCGTTGAGAAGGAGATTTGCGTCCCAGTCCCTGTTGCCAGAGTCGGTGATGTAAATACCTTCAAAGCTTCGGGCGGTCTGGTTCACCAGCGTGAAGTCGAGATCGGACGCGAATGCGTTCGCGATGCTTAGAAGGAGGAAGAGAAAGAAACGAAATTTCATGAGTGTGGGCTAGTTCTTCTTTTTCTTCTTGTGAGAGGTGGTTTTTTTGTAAACCGTGTTACCGTGTTGGTCCTTCACTTTTGTAGTCTTGAACACCTTCTTGCCTTTGGTCTTCTTGCTTACTGATTCGTAATAGCGTGGTTGGCGGTAGATTTTAGGCTGGTTGAAGTAGGGGTCGAAGTCGGTCGGATAGGACCAGTTGTCCACATACACGATGGGTTCGTCTGGGGCGAGCAAAGCATCGCCCAGTTCAGCACAGCCCGTGACAAGAAAAGCCATGATTACCATCAGTGGGATGGAGCGAAAAGTCACCCCTATCGTCTAGCAGGAGCGTTTCGCCGAGTCAAAGGAAATTAGGACCTCACCAATCGACGCAGCTAACCGCTGGATCATGCACAACGAAACGTTTCCGTCGCTACGATGTGCGTTAGCAACGCGATGGCTCACTCTTCGCGCTTTTCCAGTTCCCGTTCGATCCGAGGGTCGGGAATCAGCCAAAGAAGCGCGACCAGCACGTAGAGTCCGCCGGCGATCCATGAGTTCACGAACGCGAGCGGAATGGCGATGAGATAGAGAAGCGGCGAAAGTTTTCCTTTCCAATCGCGGCCCACAGCCGCCCGGATGAGTGAGTCGCGACCTTCCTTGGCGATGATCGTGCGTTGCAAAATATAATAAGCGATCGCCGCCATCAGCAGAACGAAGCCATAAACGGCGGTCGGCGTAGCAGCGAGATGGTTCTCCCCCATCCAGCCTGTCGTAAACGGAAAGAGCGACAGCCAAAAGAGCAGGTGCAGGTTCGCCCAAAGAATACCGCCGCTAACTTCCTTAGCGGCTTGGAAGAGATGATGGTGATTGTTCCAATAGATGCCGAGATAGATAAAGCTTAGCACGTAGCTCGATAAGACAGGGAGCATCGGCTTCAATGCCGACAATTCGGTCGCGTGCGGCACTTTCAATTCCAGCACCATAATCGTGATGATAATGGCTAGGACACCGTCGCTGAAGGCTTCGAGCCGGCTCGTTTTCATCTTTGTGTGCCTCACGGCTTAAGTTCCTCGAGCCAGTGCCGCGCTGTTTTAACGTCACCGTTGGTCAAGCCGTGAGTTGCATTTCCAAAACGAATCGTCACGTCTGCGCCGGCACGGCGAAGAAGTTCTACCAAACGCTGAGCCTCGGATACCGGAATGATTTGGTCCTGATCTCCGGCGCCGATCCAAACGCGCACGGATGAAAGGTCGGGCAGGTTTTCGGGGACGAGCGGCACCATGGCGCGGAAAAGAATGGCCGCGTGCAAGATCTCGGGCCGGAGCAACAACATGCTGGCGGCGATGTTCGCGCCGTTAGAGTAACCTACTGCGACGATTTGATCCGCTGTCAGGTTATAATGCTGTGCTGCTCTGCCCACGAAGTCCGCCAGCTCGTTCGTGCGTTGTCTCAAATCCTCGACGTCAAACACACCTTCGGCGAGCCGGCGAAAGAATCGTGGCATTCCGTTTTCGAGGACCTTGCCTCGTGGGCTAAGCAACGCGGCATTCGGATCGAGTTCACGTCCAACTGGGATGAGATCGTGCTCGTTGCCGCCGGTCCCATGCAAGAGCAGCAGCGTCCGGTCCGACGTTCCGGGAACGAATTCATGAATGAAATCCGGCTGCGGACTCATTGTTTGACCGGAAGTTTTACCGGCGGCAAAACTTGCTCGATTTGGGAGCGCGCGGATTCCATCCACTGTGGAAGGCGCAGGTGCATGCCGAGCTCGTCCACTTTTTCGTCCAGCGTAAAGCCGGGTGGCTCCGTCGCGATCTCGAAAAGAATGCCGCCGGGTTCCCTGAAATAGATTGAATGAAAATAGGTGCGATCGATGATGGGAGTTACGTTGAGGCCGAGCTCGACGAGATGCTCGCGCCACTTGAGTTGCTCTTCGTCGTTGCGGGCGCGAAACGCGATGTGGTGGACAGAACCGGCAGCGACGCGGCCCGGGCCGGTATCGGGTAAACAAAGCAGATCAACTATTCTGCCGGGTGCAGCGTCATCGGACGAGACGAAACGAAACCGATTTCCCGATTCCTTGACCAGGCGGTAGCCAAAGCTGTCCGTCAATAACCGCGCTGTTCGTTCATAACCTTCCAACGCAGCTGACACGCTATGAAATCCATGAAGCGCATGCTCGGGCGGGACGGGTCCGTTAGGCCATGGCTGAAACGGGGCAGGGGAACTTGAGGCGATGAGTTCGAGCAGCAATCCGTCCGGATCGGTCAAGCGAATCACTTCTTCTCCGAATCGCGCCGCTGTTTTCTCGGCGGTGACATGCCCCTGCTTGAAGCGATCCAACCAGTAGCCGACTGAATCCGGCGAGATCGCAAATGCCGTTGCCTCGATCTGCCCGACGCCGCGCTGTCCGCGCCGTGCGCCCGGCCAGGGAAAGAATGTCAGGATCGTCCCTGGCGTGCCCCGCGCATCGCCAAAATAAAAATGGTAAGTGCCGGGATCATCGAAATTGACCGTGCGCTTGACCAAACGCAGCCCAAGCAATCCAGCATAAAAATCGACGTTACGCTGCGGATCGCTGGCGATGGCGGTGACGTGATGAAGGCCGGAGATTTTTTTGTCCATGGGCGTCAAGTCGAATTCAAGTCGATTTCACCTCTCGCGCTACTCCGTCGATAAAGACCCACGCGGCAATCGCGCTGGCGACGGCGAGCATTGCTCCGATAGCCATAATCAATCTAAAACCATCCACGAAAGATTCATCAATGGCGCGAACAATCACCTGTTGGGTTGATGCGTCCAACTCTTCCGGGGGTGGGGCGGCCGCGAGCTTGCTGCGTTCAGCTTGCAACGATTGCCATGCGGAGGGCGGCAGTTTCCAGTCAGCCAATTGCGCGTCAAGCGCATGATTGAATTCGTGAAGCATCACGATTCCGAGGACGGCGATTGCGAGCAGTCCGGCCCCTCTCGCCACGGCGTTATTAATTCCCGAAGCAATACCGACGCGATTCCGCGCGACCGAATTCATCACTGTGGTTGTGAGAGGCGCGACGCTTACCGCCATGCCTGTCCCAAGGATGACGACCGCGGGAAAAAACTTTTGCCAGTAACTGCCGCCCATTCCGGGCAGCATGAAAAGCGCGAAGCCAATGGCTACAATCAATGGACCTGCAACCAGCGGAATTTTCGGACCATACTTTTCAACGAGTCCGCCTGCCCAACGCGAAAGCAGAAAGATAATCAGGATAAACGGGAAAAGAGCCGCGCCTGCTGCGGTGGCAGAGTAATTCTGAACCTGGATCAAGTTCAAAGGCAGGAAGAAGAGCGTTCCGCCGAGCGCGCCGTAGAGCAAAAATGTGAGCAGGTTTGCTCCGGTAAATGTCCGCGAGCGGAAAAGAGTAAGGGGCAACATCGGATTAGGAAGTCGCGCCTCGAGAATCAAAAAGACCGCGAGGAGGATGGCCGCGGCAACAAGAGCGGCAATAACCGATCGATTGGTAAAACCAAGTCGCGAAGATTCGATCAATCCGTAAACCAGGGCGCCTAAACCGAGTGCTCCCAAAATTGCACCCCACCAGTCAATTCCTGCGCTCTCCTTGTCAGAGCTTTCCGGGACGCGCCAGAGCGAGATCAGGATTACCAAAACTGCGATTGGAATGTTGATGAAGAACACAGCGCGCCATGAAAGGTGTTCGATCAGCCAGCCGCCCATAACCGGTCCGATAGCGGCGGTGATCGCGCTGAACCCCGACCACGTGCCGATGGCGCGTCCACGTTCGTTTTCCGGAAACGAACTGCTAATGATCGCGAGACTGCCTGGAACCAGTAGCGCCGCGCCAAAGCCCTGTGCTGCGCGGGCGGCAATTAGTTGACCTATGCTGGAAGCAAATCCGCACCACGCGGATGCGAAAGCAAAGAGCGCAGTCCCGATCAAAAAAACCCGGCGGCGTCCATAGTGATCTCCGAGGGACCCGCCGACAAGAACAAGCGCCGAGAGCAGGAGCGAATAACCTTCGATGACCCACTGCACGTCCACGATCGTGGCGTTCAGGTTCGCCTGCAGGGCGGGTAACGCCACGTTCACCACGGTGCCGTCGATGAAGGCCATGCTGGACGCGAGAATTGTGGCCGCGAGTACCCAGCGCCCGGAAGATTTTGGGCAGGGAGCTGTCGCAGGCTGCGACCGAATTATGCTCTCGTCGCAAGGTTCTCGGATGAATGCCGACATATGTACGGCTAATAATCCCTAAGCGAGCGTCGAACCGCACGGCTTTTCGAAGTGAATCGTTAAGAAATGCGAAGATTTGGTAGGGTGTGACCGCTCGCCACGGCGGAGCCCGTCCACGGCGGAGGCGGGCCGTGCGCGCCCGCCCGCCGGAATCACCCGGCGGGTCTTAATATTCGCAGAAGGCGTCGTCAGGATAGCAGTAGAGCCAGCGTTCGCCCGGCTGCGCAGAAGCAATCACAGGATGCCCGCTCTGGTGCGCGTGTTTGCTGGCGTGACGGTTCGGCGAGCTGTCGCAGCAGAGCGTGACGCCGCATTCCTGGCACGTTCGCAGATGCACCCAGGATGCGCCGATCTTCACGCATTCTTCGCATTCGCGGCGTTGCGGCTGTTTGATCGACGCGAACGCGTTGAGATGAGAACAGCCACGGTCAAGCATTACAGCGTGAGCCTATTTCGCGTCCTGCGGACGCGCAACGCTCTTGTCACAGGCCATTGCGGGGCGGGACACTTGATTTCTCCGCCTTCGCAAGCCCTATCACGTGACAAATGATGTCTGATGTGAAGAATTGTTGCCCCTTATGAAACCGATCCGGTGCTCAGCGCATGCGCGGAAGAAAGCAGCCAAGCGCAAGATTGACCAAGCGAAAGCGGAGCAGACTTGATGCAGCCCGATTCAATTGTTTCCGGACAAGCGCCGCGTTCAATTTTGATGCGACGATATTTCGACAACATTCTTGAGACTGAGATGCTTTTGCGCATCGTAGTGGAGGAAACCGATGCGGAATTGGTCGTAGTGACGCTTTACAAAACATCCAAGTTCAGGAAGTATGAAGGCGGCGCATGAAGGCCGAATACGACAAAGAAACAGACACGCTTACCATCACGCTCCGCGACGCCCGCGTGAAGGAAAGTGATGAGATTCGTCCCGGGGTTATTGCCGATTTCGGCTATGACGGTGGAGTGGTCGGCTTTGAAATTCTGCAAGCCTCAAAAGTGGTCGAACAGGCCGGCGAAATACAGTTCGCCGTGGCTGGCTAAACTGGCGGCGGGTCGTCGCGGTTAGGTCAAATAGGGGAGGAGGCCTCACGCATCTCGTCTGTTATTCGCGCAGCCCCTGATGGACCGCGGCGACGGCGATCGATCCTTCCCCAACTGCCGAGGCAACGCGTTTCACCTTGCCGGAACGCACGTCGCCGACCGCGAACACTCCAGGCAAACTCGTTTCGAGAAGATGCGGAGATCGAGCAAGCGGCCAATGAGCAGTCATGGACATTTCGCGGACGCGCCCCTCTTTTGCTCGCCTCCGTCGCATTTTTAGAGTCCCTGCTTCATCTTGATTGCTGGTGGAGGTTCGACATGGCCGCCAAATCCTTTGCGCATCGCCGAAAGGATTTTCTCGGCGAAGGTGTGCTCCAGGCGCGAACGGAAACGCGTGAAGACGGCAGTCGAAAGCACGTCAGCGGAAACCTCTTCTTCCAAGGCCGCCGCGATCGTCCACCGGCCCTCGCCGGAGTCTTCGACAAAGCCAGAGTAGCCTTCGAGTTTGCCATCACTTGCCAAGGCGGTCGCAGTTAGATCGAGCAACCACGAGGAGATCACACTTCCGCGCCGCCACAGCTCGGCGATATCGGCGAGATTGAGATCATATGAAAGTCCGGCAGGAAGATTTTTAGAATTAGCTCCCATCAGAATATCGAACCCCTCGGCATAAGCCTGCATGAGGCCATATTCGATTCCGTTGTGGATCATTTTGACAAAGTGCCCGGCGCCGGACGGGCCACAATACAGATAGCCCTGTTCGGCGGTTCCTCTCAATTGCTCCCTCCCGGGTGTATTTGGGATTTCCCCGGGGCCAGGCGCGAGCGTGGCGAAAATTGGGTCGAGCCGTTGCGCAGCACTTTGATCACCGCCAATCATCATGCAGTAACCGCGTTCCAGGCCCCAGACTCCGCCGCTCGTGCCAACATCCAAATATTGGATCCCGCTCGGCTTGAGCATCGCGCTGCGGCGAACGTCGTCCTTAAAGAATGAGTTGCCGCCATCGATGATGGCGTCGCCCGCAGTCAGCAGTTTGGAAAGCGCTACGACCGTTTCTTCCGTCGGCGCACCCGATGGGAGCATGATCCACACAGCGCGCGGCGCCTTGAGTCTTTTGACGAGGTCATCGAGCGCGGACGCGCCGGTGGCGCCTTCCTTCGCAAGTGCATCTACGGTCTCCGCGTTCCGATCATAAACCACGCAGTCATGCGCGCCCTTCATTAAGCGTCGCACCATGTTCGCGCCCATTCGCCCGAGCCCGACCATTCCGAGTTGCATTGGCGTATTTGTTTTCATTTTAGATTTGTGTGTTGGTTAATGACTTTGTTGCTTCATGAAGAACGAGCGCGTTCAAGAATTTCGACGAACTCGCCGTAACGCCGGGCGAGCGCGATGGTCGAAGGGCAGGATGTAGAGTGGTTGGTCGTAACCCAGAGTTTTCATTTCGCCTCCCTCAATTTCCGGTAACGCCGGATCAGGTTGTTGGTCGAGCTATCGTGATTGAGCTTGGGAGGAGTTTTGCTTTCCAGTTCGGGAATGATGCGCTGCGCCAGCGCCTTGCCCAACTCGACGCCCCATTGATCAAACGAATCAATGTTCCAGATCACACCCTGGGTGAAGACACTGTGCTCGTAAAGCGCGACTAGTTTGCCGAGAGTTTCTGGAGTGAGCCGCGCGGCGAGAATCGTGTTCGATGGGCGGTTGCCTTCGAAGACACGATGCGGCACCAGCCAGTCCGGAGTGCCTTCAGCTTTGACTTCCTCCGGCGTCTTGCCGAAGGCCAAGGCCTCGGCTTGGGCAAATACGTTCGCGATAAGAATGTCGTGATGCCGGCCGAATCGCGTGAGTGCCCGGGCGAATGCGATGAAGTCACACGCGATAAGCCGGGTGCCCTGGTGGATCAACTGGTAGAAGGAATGCTGTCCGTTGGTTCCCGGTTCGCCCCAGTAGATCGGCCCCGTATCGTAATTAACTTTCCTTCCGTCGAGCGTGACGTGTTTGCCGTTGCTCTCCATCGTCAACTGCTGCAGGTAGGCGGGGAATCGTTTCAAGTACTGCTCGTAAGGCAGGACCGCCACCGTGTCCGCCCCGAGGAAATTGTTATTCCAAATTGATAGGAGAGCCATCAGCACCGGCAGATTTTTCTCGAACGGTGCGGTGCGGAAATGCTCGTCCATCTCGTGAAATCCCTTGAGCATCGAACGAAAGTTATCCGGTCCGATGGCCAGCATCGTCGAGAGACCGATGGCCGAATCCATTGAGTAGCGTCCGCCGACCCAGTCCCAGAATCCAAACATGTTTGCGATATCAATGCCGAAGGCGGAAACTTTTTGGGCATTGGTTGAGACGGCCACGAAATGTTTCGCCACCGCTTTCGGATTTCCACCGAGTCCGTTGAGGAGCCAGTCACGCGCGGTCTGCGCATTGGTCATCGTCTCCAGCGTGGTGAAGGTTTTTGAAGAAACGATGAAGAGCGTCTCCGCCGGATCGAGATCGTGCGTTGCTTCTACAAAATCAATACCGTCCACGTTGGAGACGAAACGAAACGTCATCGCGCGATCGCTGTAATATTTGAGCGCCTCGTAAGCCATCACCGGTCCAAGATCGGAACCGCCGATGCCGATGTTGACGACGTTCTTGATGCGTTTGCCGGTTTGCCCTTTCCACGCGCCACTGCGAACCTGTTTTGAAAATCGTTCCATCTTGTCGAGCACGGCGTGGACCTCTGGCACGACGTCCTTTCCATCCACCAGAATGCGCGTTCCTTTGGGCGCACGCAGCGCGACGTGCAGCACGGCGCGGTTTTCGGTGACGTTGATTTTCTCGCCGCTGAACATGGCGTCGATCCGCTCGCGCAGGCCGGACTCCGTCGCCAATTGCAGCAAGAACTTGAGCGTTTGGTCGGTGACGCGATTCTTCGAGTAATCCAGGAAGAGGCCAGCCGCTCCAGCCGTCAGTCGTGTTCCGCGTTTTGGGTCATCGGCGAAAAGTTTGCGGAGATGCAATGGTTTGGTCTTGTTCCGATGCGCC
>JBKOWV010000098.1:0-9007 GCA_046724585.1 Verrucomicrobiota bacterium | reverse complement strand
AGCATGATGTTAATGGTCATCAACTGCGCAATGAGCCCGCCGCCTTCCACCGTCGACTGATTAACAAAGGCCTGTGCCCCGCCCGCTACGAACAAGCCGAGCGCGATCACTACATTAACCAAGGGCCCGGCCACGGCGATGATCAGTTCCTGTACTGGCTCTTCCGGCATCCGTTCCAGCCGCGCGACTCCACCGATGGGAAGCAATGTAATGTCGGGCGTGTTAATCCCGAAAGCCTTCGCCGCGAATGCGTGGCCGAATTCGTGCAGCACCACACAGACGAAAAGCAGCAGAATAAATATTACGCGGCTCGCTGCCACGGCGGAACCGCCTTCCGCATAGTAGTCGAAAGCAAGCCAGACGATCAGGAGCAGAAAGGTAACGTGAATCCGCAACTGAATATCGGCCACGCGGAAGATCGGAAGAGACCAGCCCATTTGAATCAATCTGCTCTGGAACGAGATCGCGCGCCAGTCCTATCGAGGCCATTACTCACAAGCACAATTCAACGCTCAACTTTCAGCGCTGAACATTCAATTCATCAAGCCGCGTCGTTGAGCGTTGAGAGTTGAACGTTGAGCGTTGTGCGTTTCCTGTGTGGGAGCAACATGGAAACATTCGATGTCGCCATCGTCGGCGCCGGCCCGGCCGGCTCTAGCTGTGCGGCCTTTTGCGCGCTCGGCGGTTTGCGAACACTCGTTCTCGAGCGGGAGAAATTTCCCCGCGAAAAAGTCTGCGGCGACTGTTTGAATCCATCCTCCTGGGCAATACTGAGGCGATTGGGAATTGCGGACCGTGTCCGGCAACTTCCGCATGCAATTCTTAATACGGTGGAGTTCATCGCCATCGGAGGACAAAAAGTTACTGTCGATCTTGTCTCTGACGAAGAGAGTCTGATCGCGATTAAACGCAGCTTGTTTGACGCGCTGGTGACCTCGCGAGCCCGGGAATTCGGCGCGCAAATTTACGAAGAAACGACGGTAACGGCGTTGACCCCAGCGCGGAACGGTTCGGATTGGAAAATTGAGACCGCAAAGGCAGCGATTTTCTCCGCGCGGACGTTGGTGGGGGCGGACGGCCGCAATTCGACAGTGGCGCGCCTTTGCAATTTACTCCCACGGCCTGCGCGCGAACGCGTCGCGCTGCAAGCGCACATTCCGCTGCCAGCGGGTTTCGGCGGTCGCGTCGTGTTGCAATTTCTGCGCGAGGGCTATTCCGGCCAGGCGCCGGTCAATGAGGATGAATTGAATCTCTGTCTCGTGGGCAAACCTTCCAACGTATCTGCGCTCCGCTGTTGGGCGGAGCAGTGCTTTAGCCTGCAACAAGATCATTCGTGGCATACGATTACTCCGCTCACCCGGATCGCGCTTCTTCCGGCGCACGACAATTTGTTTATGGTCGGCGACGCAGCGCGGGTGGTTGAGCCGTTTACCGGCGAGGGCATTTATTATGCGCTTCGCTCAGGCGAGCTGGCGGCGCAAGCGATCGTGAAGACTATCCTCGGAAATTGCGAGGTCGATCCAGTGAATGAGTACGCGCAGGCGCACGCGGCCATGTATCGCGGCAGATTATGGGTCAACCGACTGGCGCGCGCGGCGGTCTTGTCGCCGAGAGTCGCGTCGTCTCTTATTCACGCGGCGCGAGTTCAACCGATTTTGCGCTCTCTCACGGCCAAAATCGTCACCCCGCAATTGTAGCTGTTGCTGGCTGTGGCCGTCAATCTGCCACAGGCACGGCTCTACCGTGATTGCCGAGCCGCTTTCACCGTGTTCGACATCAACATTGCGATCGTCATCGGCCCGACGCCACCCGGCACCGGCGTGATAGCGGCCGCCTTTTTGGCAACTTCGTCAAACGCCACATCGCCAACAAGGCGATAGCCGCGCTCGCCCGCCGCATCCTCTACGCGGTTGATACCGACATCGATAACCGTGGCACCGTCGCGCACGTGTGTCGCTTTCACGAAGTTCGCCTGACCGATTGCGGCGATCAAGATGTCCGCTGACCGAGCAATCTTTTCGAGATCGCGGCTGCGCGAGTGCGCGACGGTGACCGTTGCGTTCGCGTCTTTGTTTTTCTGGATGAGAAGCAGGGCGAGGGGTTTGCCCACGATCATACTGCGGCCAACGATCACGACGTGCGCGCCCTCGATGTCGATCTTACTTTCAATCAGTAAGCGCTGGATTCCGAGTGGGGTGCATGGAACAAATCCGCTGAGATCACCGGTTACGAGCTTCGCCACATTCTCCCGGTGAAAACCATCGACATCTTTGCTGGGGTCGAGTGCGCGGACAATCTCCTCTTCATCTATCTGCTTTGGTACCGGCGATTGGACAAGAATACCGTGAATGCTGGGGTCGCGATTCAGCTCCTGGACGCGAGCGAGCAGTTCAGTTTGCGTGGTCGATTCCGGCAGTTCGAGCTTCACCGAATGCAAGCCGAGAGCGCGACACATCTTGTCTTTTGAACGCACATAGGTCCGCGAGGCCGGATTGTCGCCAACAAGAACAACAGCGAGGCCCGGAGTGACGCCTTTCGATTTTAATTCCGCGATTTCGCGGCGGAGATCGACATACACATTTTCCGCGATTGCGCGTCCGTCGATGAGTTTTGCCATGCGCTGAACCGTAAATGAGTCAGCGCATTTCAACCAGCGCCATCATCGCGTCCTGCAGCCGCACCCGTTCCTCTTCGAATGCTTCGGGAGTTTTTGTCGATTTTACGTGGTGCAACGGGCCGAAGATGACGCGCACTTTCGAAAACGGGCGCGGTAAGATGAATCGGTCCCAACTATTGAGGCGCCAGCAACTGGAGAACTCCAGGTTGATCGGTTGGATTGGCGCGCCCGATTTTTGGGCGAGCAGGATAATTCCGGGCCCAAGCTCATAAACGGGGCCGCGCGGGCCATCAGGTGTTAGCAAGACATCGCGACCGGCGGCGAGGACCCCGACGAGCTCGAGCATCCCAGTGGCGCCCAGGCGCGAACTGGAACCACGCACGACTTGAAATCCGAAGCGCTCTACCAGCGGCGCAATCAAATCTCCGTCACGGCTCGCGCTGATCAATCCCGCGCCGGGCCGGTGCGGTGCGAATCTTTTCAAAACGTAGGAAATGAGCAGAAGCCGATTGTGCCAGAGCGCGCCGACATAGTTTTCGGTCACCGGCGTGCTCGTTAAGTTCGAGCGATCAACGATTTCGTAACGCAACGTGCGCGCCCACCAATCGAGCATCCTGAATCCGAACGCGATCAACCAGCGCGCGCGCCAAGCCTCGATTTTCAACGCTTGCGGGACGGTTTTGCTGCGTTATCGCCCCAGCGGTAGGCGCTCGGGCTGGGCAGCCCGACTTGATCGAGAATACGCCAGACAACTGTGTCGACTACGGCGGTCACGGAATTTGGTCGGCTATAAAAAGATGGGATCGCTGGCAGAACAATCGCTCCCGCTTCGAGCAGCGTCACGACATTGCGGGCATGAATTAAATTCCAAGGCGTCTCCCGCGGGACGAGAATTAATTTCCGGCGTTCCTTTAGAAACACATCGGCTGCGCGCAGCAAAGCGCTATCGCCTGAGCCGGAAGCGACTCGGCCAAGCGTAGCCATTGAGCAAGGGACAATGACCATCGCGTCGAAACGCGCCGAGCCGCTGACGAATGGAACATCGAGATCGTTCTCAGAATGCTGGGCGATTGCTTTGGGTATTTTGAGAACGCCGAGTTCTTGCTTCACCACTTGTTTGGCGTATCCGCTTATAACCAGATGAACCTCGTGCGCGGCACAATCAATCTGCTCAAGCAGCCTTTGCAGATAGATCGTTCCGCTCGCACCTGTGGCGGCAATGACAAGTTTCATGGTGGGAAATTTATCCTGGAGTTTGAATTTAATTCCGTATGGGAGCAATAAGATACGGTATGGTCAAAAAACTCTTACACACGCGTTACCGGGTGAGCGATCTCGAAAAGACGATATCATTTTATAAAGATGTCCTCGGCCTCGAAGAGGTTCGCCGCCAGACGTCTGGTCGCGGTTCGGAGCTCGTGTTTTTGAAAGCGCCCGATAGCGACGAAGAGATTGAAATTTGCAAATTCGACGACAGCGGGCCGGTTGTGGTTGGACCTGACCTCACCCATCTGGCGTTTGAGGTGGACGACCTGGATGAGTTCGCGAAGAAAGCGGCGGCGAAAGGTCATCCGCTCTCGGACGGGCCACATTCGACTGGCACCGGTAGAATTGCGTTCATCGACGCACCGGAAGGCTACGAAATCGAATTGATTGAACGCGGGGCAAAGTCATAGGTCCAAAAATTCCGTCTGCTCTACGGACTTGCAATGGCCAAAGTCTTACCACTAACTTTCCGCTCATGAAATTGTGGCGCGACCGGCTTTTGCTCCTTTGCGCCTTGATTTCGATCAACGCGCTGAGCGTTTCGGGTCAGGACAGCGATGTCGAAGTGGTGCGGCCCACCGGCGTCGTCCCGGGTCCCGTCCGGAAAGCGCAGCCGGTGGAGAAAGAGGAGGCGAAGAAATCGACTCCTGCTCGCGCGCGCCGGGCACCTGCCAAGGCGAAAAAAAAAGCTAAATCGACCCTAGCGTCGATAGAGTATACGCCGGACGGGATTCCAAAGACCGGCGCAGCTTCGGTGATTGTGGTGGACGCGAACACGGGTCAGAGCTTGTACGAAAAAAACGCGGACCAAATCCGGGCTCCGGCGAGCACGCAAAAATTGCTGACGGCTCTGATTATAGCCGAGAGCGGCTTTTTGGATCGGCCCGTTACGGTGCAACAAATCGATACGATGGCCGAACCGGTGAAGCTGAACATAAAACCGGGCGACACTTATCAGCGGATCGATCTCCTGCGAGCGCTGCTCGTCAAAAGCCCCAACGATGTCGCGCGATGTCTGGCGCGCGATAATGCCGGCAGTGTGGAGGCGTTTGCCGAAGTCATGAACAGGCGTGCACGCGAACTCGGAGCTGTGCATTCGCATTTCGTTAATCCAAACGGCTTACCTGTCCCCGGTCAATATTCCTCAGCGCGCGATCTTTCTATTATCGCGCGGGCGGCTTACGCCAATTCGACGATTCGATCAATCGTTTGCCTTCCGCAGCTTGTTTTCCGCTATGCCAATGGTCGCACCCGCGAGCTCGAAAATACTAACAAAGTCCTGAAACGCCTTCCCTACTGCAACGGGATGAAGACCGGTTACACCGAGGCTGCCGGCCACTGCTTGATCAGCAGCGGATCGCGAGGTGGTCGCGACGTCATTGTGGTCGTTCTCGGTGACACCAAGGCCAGAGTGTGGCGCGATTCGTCCGCGCTGCTTTCATGGGGTCTTTGGATGTGAATTAGTGGGGCATGCTTACCGGCTGCGACCGGCGGCTGGAAAGCCGTCGCCGCTCCTTGGCTCATCATGAGCGACTTTTTTCAAGAGCAATTGCAAGCGCTCCGCGCGCGGTCCTTGGATCGACATCTTCGCGAAATTAGCGGCGCGCAGGGAGCGGAAATTGAAATCAGCGGCCGGCGGCTGGTCAATTTTTCGTCGAACGATTATCTCGGTCTAGCTAACGATCCTCGATTGCGGGAGGCAACCATCGCCGTGATCGACGAATTTGGTGTTGGCGCCGGAGCTTCGCGATTGATCAGCGGAACGCAATCGCCACATCTGTGTTTGGAACGAGCGTTGGCGAAATGGAAGAGAACGGAGGCAGCGCTTTGTTTCAGCAGCGGATACGCAGCTGCACTCGGCACGATCCCGGCGCTCGTCACGAAAAATGACGTAATCCTGCTCGACAAACTCTGTCATGCTTCACTCATCGATGGGGCAAGATTAAGCGGCGCCATCCTGCGGGTATTTCCGCACAATCATCTGGGAAAACTGGAGAGTCATCTCGAATGGGCTCGGCGCGAATGCCCGGGGAAGCGCGTTCTCATCGTCACCGAATCAGTCTTTTCGATGGACGGTGATCGCGCGCCGTTGCGCGAATTGGTTGAACTGAAAGAGCGTTTCGATGCGCTGTTAATGCTCGATGAAGCGCACGCTATCGGAGTAATTGGCGCAAACGGACGTGGCTTGGCTGCGGCGGAGAACTTGAGTGACGGTGTCGATGTTCAGATGGGAACGCTGAGTAAAGCACTCGGCGTAAGCGGGGGTTACATCTGTGGCTCGGGCGATCTCGTTGAATGGCTGATTAATCGTGCCCGCTCCTTCATCTATTCCACCGCGCCGCCTCCGGCAATCGCTGCGGCGGCGCTGGCTTCAGTAGATTTTCTCTCCTCGCCTGAAGGCGAAGAGCGCAGGCGCTTGCTTTGGGAAAGAATCAATCTGATGAGCGAGCTTCTGTCGTTGAGCTGCAGCAGTGCGATTTTCCCGTGGATCGTGGGCGACGAACAGGCGGCGCTCGATTGGGCGGCCGCGCTTCAAAACGAAGGATTCCTTGTCCCGGCGATTCGTTATCCAACCGTGGCGAAAGGCTCCGCGCGCTTGCGCATTACCGTGACCGCTGTCCACGAAGAAGCTCAAATCCGAGCGCTTGCAAAGCGATTAAAAAGTTGACGAAATCAGAATGAGAAAAAGATGTGGGTGACCCCTTCGTCATTTAAGCATTCGGATTTGTTTCGTCATTTTTCTCCAGAAACCGCTCCAAGATCGGTCTCAACTTTTCCACAGTAGCTTCCGGCCAGAGTTTGCGGTCGGTGACCAGCGCTGAATCCAGCGCGTAGTGTTCCGGCCAATTCGGCTCCGTCGGAAGTCGCGGGATCACATCCAGGAGGATTTTCCTGGCCGTTTCAGCATTTGCCATTAGATGACCGAGGACCGTCTGGGCAGAGACCGCTTCCTCCTCCACTTTCCAGCAGTCGTAGTCGGTGATCATTGCCATGGCCGCGAACGCGATTTCGGCTTCGCGGGCCAACTTCGCTTCGGGAAGATTCGTCATCCCGATCACGTCGAAACCGTTCCTCCGATTTAATTCCGATTCCGCGCGCGTGGAGAATGCCGGCCCGTCCATGTTCACATAAGTGCCGCCGTTATGGACTATGACGCCAAGAGATCTCGCTGATTCGGCCAAAAGATTTCGCAGCCCCGCGCTGATCGGCTCGGCGAACGCAATATGCGCGGCAATGCCCTCGCCAAAAAATGTATGAACGTCGCGACAGCCCGTCCGGTCGTAAAACTGCGAAGGTAACAAGACATCCCTGGGCGCATATTTTTCCTGTAAACTGCCCACCGCTCCCACCGAGATGATCCAGCGAACGTTAAGCGAGCGCAGTGCGTAAATATTGGCCCGATGATTCAATTCGTGTGGCAAAATCCGGTGGCCGCGGCCGTGGCGCGGCAAAAAATAAACCTGACGCCCGCTTAACCTTCCGGCAACGAGCGTGTCTGATGGCGGCCCGAACGGTGTCTCGATCTTGTGCTCGGTCGAATCGCGAAGCTCTTCCATCTGATACAGCCCGCTGCCGCCAATGATCCCGATTGCTGGAGGCTCGTTTTTCATTCTGAAAACTTTTGAGATTTATTGCGAAAGACCGAGAAGATGGAAAGCGCATAATCTCTCCGTGTCAGGGACGGCTTGCCCGTGTATTATTTCCGCCCAGCCATGCCGAAATTTTTCATCAAGACATACGGTTGCCAGATGAACGAACGCGATTCTGAACAAGTCGCGCACTCGTTATTGGCCCGCGGATACGAGCGGGTTGCGCATGAGGCCGACGCCGACGTCGTGCTTTTAAATACCTGCAGCGTGCGCGACATGGCCGATCAAAAGGCGCTTGGCAAAATGGGGATGCTCGGTCGTATGGCGAAAGAGCGACCGCATGTTGTGTTTGGCTTCCTTGGCTGCATGGCCCAGGTCCGCGGCGAATCGCTGCTGAGGAATTTGCCGCATGTCGATCTTGTCGTGGGCACACAAAAATTCCATCGCGTCGCCGATTACGTGGAGGAGTTAGTCACGCGCAAGAATGGTAGGGCGCGATCGGTCCGAGCCGGACTGGCGGTTGGCGCGCCGCGCCGCGCGATTGACGACCTCCGCTTTTCCATCGTGGATATCGCGGAGGAAGCCGGCTCGCAATCGACGATTCGCGACCAGCAGCTCGTGCCCCGGCAGGCGACGGCGTTCGTTTCGATCATGCAAGGATGTAATATGCATTGCACTTTTTGCATCGTCCCGCAGACGCGTGGCGCGGAGCGAAGCCGTTCCATCGATGAAATCGTCCGCGAAGTGCGCGATCTCGTTGGGCATGGAGTGAAGGAAGTCACTTTGCTTGGACAAATCGTGAACTTATACGGCCGTCATGAATTTCCGAAGCGGGATGGCAAAAGTCCTTTTGTGCAGCTGCTCGAGGCCGTACACGAAATAGACGGACTCGAGCGACTCCGCTTTACTTCACCGCACCCGATCGGCTTCCGCGACGATTTGATCGACGCGTTTGAGCGGCTGCCAAAGCTGGTCGAACACGTTCATCTGCCGTTGCAATCCGGTTCCAACAAGATCCTGAAGGCGATGCACCGGGCTTATACCGCGGGGAAGTATGTCGATCTTGTTCGGCGAATCCGCAACGCGCGTCCGGGCATTGCCCTAACGACCGACATCATCGTGGGATTTCCCGGCGAGACGGACGACGATTACAAACAAACGCGAGATCGGGTCGAAGAAATCCAATTCGACAATGCGTTCGTCTTTCGCTATTCGCCGCGGCGAGATACACCTGCGGCAGAAATGCCAGACCAAGTCGATGAGCGCGTTAAAGAAGAACGCAACCAGGATTTGCTCCGGATCGTGAATGAGTCGGCCCGACGCGCCGGCGAGCGCTTGGTTGGCCGGTGCGTGGAAGTTCTTTGCGAGGGCCCGAGCAAGACGAATCCGGCGCGATTGATGGGCCGCACGCGCACTAACAAGATTGTGGTGTTCGAAAGCGACAAGACGCTCACCGGGGAAATTCTCGATGTCCGAGTGCAACGAGCCAATGGATTCAGCTTGTATGGCACTCCGGTTTTGCCAACCTCATGCG
>JBKOWV010000156.1:0-19328 GCA_046724585.1 Verrucomicrobiota bacterium | reverse complement strand
ACTGAGGAAGCTTCCGGCCTTTTCAGGGCGCGTATTTCGCGGCCTGTAAGCAACGGGACTGTAACTGTGACACCCTTGGTTTCCCGTGGTCGCCCAGACCGGCCGGACCGGACAGAGGTTGTATGACGCCAGCACGGAATGAGCGCCAGGTGCGCCCAACGCAAGGCATCACCACTCTCTGAAATCGCCCGCTTGCTCGTGCGTGTCGATCACGTTGCCCGCTGCATCGTAAACGCGAATGACGGTCGGATGTGAACGGCTCCGAAACTTTGCGTGGCCGGTCGCATTGCTGACCACATTCGGCTCGCCGTACCACAAGCGACCAAAATGGCAGCGCATCGGAGATTAGATCGACGCCGCGTTTGTGGGCTCGTGGCCGAATCTCGTAAACGTGTATAGAAATCGTCGGCGTCTTGGAGGGCCGCATCAAAGGCGCGTTACAGCATCGTCCGAATGGCTGAATCTACCGGGCCTCTTGCGTCTGAGGTCGCGCAAAAAGCGGACAAGCTTGTGTTGCTGTTTATTCGCAGTAAGCCAGCGCGTGAATTGTTGATCGTGAAATTTCTTGAGCCAGATGCTTCGCAGATTATCGAGTTCCTCCACTGAAATTAATGTTCTCCAGTCGAATGGTTCTGCGGTAGGCACGGGCGATCGCCGAGCGACGCGATAACTTCGGGCATCTGCAACGCATGACTTTTTCGCTTGAAACCGATGTCTTCTTATACGTTGCTCGGCAAGTCGCCGCTCCTCGCGACGTCGCTCGCGGATCGTCCGTTCGACGAGAGCCTTAAACTTATCCTGAACCTGGTCCCGACCAAAATGAAGTTTTTCCCAATTCACTACTTCTCCACCGATGATTTAATAACAGTACGACGAAAAGTTTCCCTGTTCGATTCCGTCCTACCTGAAATTGTCCCCAAAAAACTATCGCAGCGCTTTCAATATCTGGATGCCTTGGAATGTCACAGCAGACCATCACACTACCTGCGTGGCAATCCACCACGTGTTGTCAGCAGGATCCTGGGTGCAAGAAAGGGCATCTTGGAGCGGGCTGTTCTGACTGCTACTTGGAGAGTGTGTTCTGACTGTCGCAATTCTGCCTCGCTAGGACTCGAACCTAGACAAAGAGATCCAGAATCTCTTGTGCTACCATTACACCACGAGGCAACGAACGAGAAAATTAAAACCGATTTGCCCTGCTGCAAGTCGAGCGCAGTCGCGCTCGCGCGCGATTTAAGCGCCTGCAGTTTTCGCGCGAAGCAAGATCTCAGCGCCTTCTCGAGCCGCTTCGACTTCCACGGGCTTTCCGCTCTTTGCCACCAACGCGCGTGCGTGTTCCACCATTTTATCGATCATTTGGTCGTCATGATTCGGATCGTGATGGAAAAGCAGGAGCTTGCCCACATTTGAGTCGAGCCCGAGAGAAACCACACTGCTGAGTGAGCTGTGGCCCCAACCGATGTGCTTCGCATATTCCTCGTCGGTATATTGCGTGTCCATGATTGCCAGGTCACAGCCCTGGAGAAACTCGACCATCTTTGCGCGCTCGGCTGTGGCAAAATCGCGCGCTGCTTCCTCGCTGATTCCATCGCGGGAAGCCAGGTGCAGCTTGAGTGGCTCATAAGGCTCATTGTCGGGGAAGTAGGCGATCGACCCCGAGCTGGTGAAGAGGCGGTAGCCTGCGCAAATCCCGGGATGATTAGCAAACTTGGAACGGACCTCGACTTTCCCTAATTGAAAGTCCGTTTCCTTTAGTTCCTCAATCGCGAGGTGACTCGGCAGTTCACGCAAGCTGACCGGGAAAAACGGCGTTTCCATTTGGCTGGCCAGGATCGTTGCCAGACCAGCACGGGCTCCTTCGTAACCCAGGACGCGGATGAGGTTTTTCTGGTCGTAAACGGGAGAAAAAAAAGGCAGTCCCTGGATATGGTCCCAGTGGGTATGTGAAATCAAAAGAGTTAATTTCATCGAACGAGGTCCGAATTCTTTGTCCAACGCAAGCCCGAGCAGGCGAATCCCGCTGCCGGCATCGAGAATGATGATCTCGCCATCGGCGCGCACTTCCACGCAAGGGGTGTTTCCGCCATAGCGGACGGTGCTCTTTCCGGGGACCGGAATTGAACCGCGAACGCCCCAGAATCTTATTCGCGCAGAGATCGACTCATCTCCCGCCGCAGGTTTTTTTGGTTTTGGACGCCGCGGGATCTCAGGCAGAAGGCGCTCGATCGTGCTTGAAAGCAATTCCCATGTGATTGGCTTAAGCAGATATTCGTCTGCGCCAGCTTGGAGCGCGCTGGTTCGATCGACCGTGTAATCGCGTCCCGAGACGACGATGATCTTCGTCGGTTGCAGTTGCTCGCGAATTGCTCGGCACACCTGAAAGCCATTCGACCTTGGCATTAGCAAATCGCACAGGATAAGCTCCGGCCTATCGCGCAGCGCCAACTCCAGACCGACGTCGCCGTCATTCGCTTCCAGCACCTTCCAATCTTCGCGTCTGAAAAGATCTGAGATTAGCCGCCGGTTTTCGACGTCGTCTTCGATGATTAAAACACGAGGCATGGAGGGAAACTGCTTGGCGCCCTTGTTTAAATCAAACTTTAACCCAAAGTGCCAGTCCTTTCTGCGACACCGGAGCGTCAGCTTTTTAAAAGAAAATCGGAATGATCAAGATCGCCAGAATGTTGACGACTTTGATCATCGGATTAATTGCGGGTCCGGCCGTGTCTTTGTAAGGATCGCCCACGGTGTCGCCAGTCACCGCCGCCGCGTGTGCAAAGGAGCCTTTGCCGCCGAGGTTTCCTTCTTCGATGAATTTTTTTGCGTTGTCCCACGCGCCTCCGCTTGACGTCATCGCGATGGCAATGAACAATCCGGTCACGATCGTGCCGACCAGCATTCCGCCCAGCACTACTGGGCCGAGCTGCGGGATCATGGCGACCGCGACCACGAAAAATAGCGGGAGCAACGCCGGAACAATCATCTCACGCAGCGCCGCTTTGGTTACGATGTCGACGCATGTGGCGTACTCGGGCAGGTCTTGCCCCGTCAAAATTCCCGGCTTCGCTTGCAATTGGCGGCGCACCTCGCGCACGACCGCGCCGGCCGCCTTGCCGACGGCATCCATGCTAAATGCGGTGAAGATGAATGGCAGCAATCCGCCAATAAAGAGTCCGATGATCACCTTTGGTTCCGTGAGGGAAAACTGAAACGAAAATATTTCTCCGCGCGCAGTGACATGGTCGCGCAATTCTTCAACATACGAGCCAAACAAAACCAGCGCCGCCAATCCGGCAGACGCGATCGCGTAACCTTTGGTGACGGCTTTCATCGTGTTGCCGACCGCGTCGAGCTCATCCGTTACAGCGCGAACTTCTTTTGGCAACTTGGCCATCACCGCAACGCCCCCCGCGTTATCAGTGATCGGGCCGAATGAGTCGAGTGAGATAATGATGCCAGCCATGGATAACATCGACATCACGGCAATGGCGATTCCATAGAGGCCGGCGAAATGAAAGCTGAGCAGAATCGCGATGCCGATAAAGCCAACCGGCAAAGCCGTGGCATGTTGCCCAACGGCTAGTCCGGCGATGATGTTAGTGGCATGGCCGGTCTCGGAAGCATGCGCAATTTTCTGTACCGGCCGATAGCGCATCGAAGTGTAATAGTTTGTGATCGCCACCACCACCGCCGTCATAACCAGACCAATGACCGAAGCGAAATAAAGTTGATTGGGGGTTCGTACGACGCCGTTGATGGTCACCCCTGCTGGAAATAAGTAGTGCGTTGCCGGCCAAAATAAGATCGCGGAGACGAATGCGTTTGTGATCACCGCGCCCATTAGTACAGGTGCAGGCTTACCAGGGACAACATTGACAAAAAAAACTCCACAGATAGCCCCGAGCACAGAAATGCCACCGAGGACGAATGGATAAATAATCGCGGCGGGGTTTCCCGCCAATGTCAGCGCACCGACCAGAATGGCGCCGATCAAGCTTACAGCATAAGTCTCGAAAACGTCCGCCGCCATTCCGGCGCAATCACCGACGTTATCACCCACGTTGTCGGCGATCGTAGCGGGATTTCGCGGATCGTCTTCCTCGAGTCCTTTCTCGATCTTGCCCACAAGATCAGCGCCGACGTCGGCCGCTTTTGTGTAGATGCCACCGCCAAGTCGAGCGAAGACACTGATCAAACTACCGCCGAGGGCCAGACCAACGAGACTTCGCACGGCCAGATCAGCGCCGATGATCTTTTCCGCGACTGCGTAAAAGATCGATACCGCCAGCAAAGCCAGTCCAACCACGAGCAAGCCCGTCACGGCTCCCCCGTTGAAAGCAAGGCGGAGTGCCGCAGTGCGCATCACGCTCGCTGCCTGAGTCGTGCGGACATTCGCCAGCACCGCCACGCGCATGCCGATGAAGCCTGCCGCGAGCGAACAGAATGCGCCAATTACAAATCCAATCGCCGTGGAGTGATCTTTAAAAATGAAAAGCAGAATGAAAATGACGACCGCGATCACGCTGATCGTCTTGACTTGTCGATTCAAATAAGCCTTCGCGCCTTCCTGCACGGCTGCCGAGATTTCCTGCATTTTTTCGTTGCCGGCAGAGTGCCGCATAATCGCCAGGATAAGGAAATATGCGAACGCCAGCCCGATAACGGCGCATACCATCGACAGCGGCACGCCTGAATTTAGAATAGTTAGGGCGAATAAAATGCTCATCAGTATTCCGGCGGGAAGCCGGGGACTTTAGTGGCTTTTCACCCACTGGCAATTGGTTATTTGAAACTGTACCAACGAGTTTTGCGAGTAGATTTGGCGAGGTAAACTGCAGGGGAAGTGATCCACCTTCGGCTCGCGCCGGCGCGGCAGGCAGCTTCCCTTGAAGATGTTGAAGGCTCGTTCGCTCTTGCCGTTTGAGGGCAGTCGGCTTTTAAAGCTCGAAAAAAGTCCGCAAACGATTCAGGAAGGTGGCGGTGTACTCGCGCTTCTTGCTTTCATTCTGCGTCTGCGAGGCCGCCTCTTTGAGGACGCCTTCATTCTCCATTTTGCGCCGGGCCAGCAACTCACTCAGCCGCTCGAGACAATCGGGCGAATCCCGCAGCACTTCGGCCATCACCGGCTTGCTGATCTCCATGACTTGACAATCAGTTTCGGCGCGCACAGTGGCGGTTCGGCGTTCGCCGGTGAGAAGAGACATCTCGCCGAAACAATCGCCCGCGTTCAAAGTGGCCACTGGGATTGAAGTGCCGTTCCTTGAGATAGAGACTTCCGCTGCCCCCCGCAACAAGACGAACATGGAGTCGCCCTCAGCGCCTTCCCGAATCACCCGCTCGCCGCGACCGAAATGACTGACGCGTGATTGCTCTACAAGGCTGTCAATTTGCGAATCCGAGAGACACTCGAACAAGGCCTCGTCGCGCAAAATGGCCCGCGCTTCCTGTTGCTCTTCCTGGACTGATCGCACTGCCCTGCGCTCCAGGTGTAACGTGCGGATAGGGAAGGGAATGGTGATCCCCTGACGCTTGAGCTCGTACCAGACGTTGGTGCGAACGGCGTCATTGATCTCATTGATTCGGGCATGGTTGCCCATGTAGAACTTGATCTCGTAGATGACAGCAAAATCCGCGAAATCTACCAGGAAAATTCTTACCTTTGGCTCAGCCAGAACTCCATCAGCTGCGGAGGCCGCTCGGAACAGGGCGTCCTTCACGCGATTGGGTGGATTCTTGTATTCAACTCCGACGCGAATCCGCATCGCATGGACCTCCGTTGGATAATGGAGGTTGACGATGGTTTGGCTAACCATCTCGTTGTTCGGGATATCGAGATAAATGGCGTCATTCGTGCGCAGTCGCGTCGAACGCCAGTTAATTTCCATCACTTCGGCAAACCGCTCGCCCACCTGCAACCAGTCGCCGACCTTGTAGGGCCGATTGAGTTGGATCGATATGCCGGCGATAATCCCGGCAAAAAAACTCTGCCCGGCAAATCCCAGGATGACCGCGACAATCCCAGAGCCGGCAAGCACTCCCTTCAATTCTGCTTCCGCGTGATACCCAACACTCAGGACCAAAAGAAGGGCGATTAGAAAAATGATTCCGCCGACAAGCTCTCGGAGAAAATGTGGTATGGGTGTCTGCCGCTTCTTTTCGAAATAGAGGTCCCAGACGTAACGATTCACCAGGGCGACAACCAGCCCTGTGCTCAATAAGACCAGCGCTGCGCCAATGTGATTCCGCCAGGATGCATGAATTCCATAAACGGCGATGGCCGCGTAGAACGCCAGCGTCAGGCAGAAAAGCCGAAACAGCAGCCCAAGGCGCACCCCTGCGCGCCGTTTCAACGACCGGCCGATCCCGAGCGCGATAAAAAATGTGCCGATGAATACGATCGCCGTGATCGCAGTCCGCTCCGCTTCGGATAACGCGCTAAACATCAGGCCCGAAGTATATCAGACAGGGAAGAACTGAAACAAGACCTCTACAGTCATTATCTCGACGGTGCGATAACCAGCCACGCCCAGCCAGCCAGGAAACAGAGACCGCCGAGCGGCGTGACAGCGCCGAGCCAGCGAAGATTTGTCAGCGCCATCAGGTATAAACTCCCGCTGAAAAGAAAAATGCCGACAAAAAGCAGCCACCATGCGCCGCGATTCGCCGTGCCGTAAAGCGCAAGCACGAAGAGCGCGATCGCGTGAATGAAATGATAGAGCACCGCCTTATTCCAGACATCGAGCATGCCATGAGTCTCGAGTGTTGACCGCAGGCTATGTGCCCCAAACGCACCCAGCGCTACGGCCAGGAAGCAAAGCCCAGCTGCAATCCGAATCATTGTCATATCGTGCGAAGTCGCCTGCCGCGCCGTAGATTTATACGAAGGCTGGGAGACATCTCTTGCTGCTTAGCCATCAATTTGGACGAAATTCATTTCGGCTCTCTCCGGCGCGTCTCCAACTGTTTCTTTAAATCATTCAAGAATAATTGCCGGCTCTGGCGGATCGTTTTCACATAGAAAATTGTTCCAGCGACTCCGAGAGCTGTCGCGCCGAGAAAATTCAGCGCCGGTCCCAGATTCCAAAGATAAGCCCCCATGATTGCACCGACGCTGACAATCAGGTCGCGGACCAAATAGTATGTGCCAACCATTTGCCCGCAACGCTGAGGTTCACAATATCCGATAATAAGCGCCTTCCGTGAAGTGTCTCCGAGTTCTTTAAACCCGCGAATCATGAACGCGATGACCAGAGCGGAAAAACTTCGCGACAAGAGCAAACAGATCGGGAACAGCGTGAACATGATGAAAGTCGCGATTACGAAAGGCTCGCGGCGATATCGATCCGCGAAGTGGGAGGCGGGAATGATGCACAATATAGCTGCGAGCATTTCAATGGTCGTCAGTATGCCAATTCCTTTCGCGCTCACGCCGATATAATCCATGGCAAAGATCACAACCCAGGCATAGGGAATGCGCTCGCAAAAGCGAATCAGGATGTCGCTCAAAAGCAACCGGCGCATCGGCGCGTTAAACTCGCGCAGGCTTCGCCAAAAATTCCACCGCTCGGTCGCCGCAACTTTTTGCTTCGGCTCTTCACGCAATTGGCGTTGCACCAGAATGGTGAGCGCGGAAAGAAAGATCGAGGTCAGAAGGGCGATGCGCACACCGCCGATGATTCCGAAGCGATCGATCAACATCCCGCCGAAAACCGGCGCGATCATTATCGGCAGCCGCTTGATCACTGATTGGATGCCGACGCCCATGGAGTGGCGGCTGGCCGCGAGTGTCGCGCCGACCAGTGAAAAGGTCGCTGGCAGTGAAAAACAGGTCCAGGAAAGGAATAGAAACATTCCCGCAATCACTGCGCCCCAGTGCGGAATCAACAGGACCACCGCGTAACCGGCGATTGATATCAAATTAAATGCGAGAAATGCGCGCCGATGTCCCCAAATATCGACAAGTACTCCGCCGGGATAAGCGTAGATCGCGCCGAGCAAGGTCCGCAGCGCATCGTAAAGACCGATGACAAAAACGGTCGCGCCGACTGCCTGCAGATACTTCGGCACGAAGCGCATCCAAAGCTCTTCGCCCGCGCCGATCACGAAAATCGCTACGAGCAGGACGACGAGATTACGTTTGAGCCCGAGAAAATCAGAAACGCGGCGCGCAATGCTCACGGTTTCGCGACCCGACGTTTGCACTCTGCGTACAGCGCGTCGTAAACAATGAACTCGTGCTCGAGGATTTCACTATCGCTCAATCCCAGTTCACCAAACCCGCTGGCAATCCAGCGTAATCCTTCGCCCGCTTGATGCGGGTTGTTCGGGTGCGAATCAGCAGCTCGGACGATTTCGCCGAGGAGAACAAGCGCGGGATCAGTCAGCTTGTATTTTTTGAGAATCGAATTGAACGAAACGTCTTCGCCGTGATGACCAAGCTCGCAATTCGGTACGTCGAACACGATTCCGTTGTCGATCTTGGCCCAGTCGATATCGTGCGGAAGAAAAACAAATTCCGCCTCCGGATCGACAAAATTTCGGATTAGCCACGGGCAGGCCACGCGGTCCACTTTAATTTTCTCGCGAGTAATCCATTTCATAAGCTAGATTCTTGTTTCGTGGCAGCTTGGTTCTGGTACGCAGTTGTCGCCGCTATTCTTTACGGCGCGCATCAAATCTTTACACGTCTCGCCGCTGAACGCATCGGTGATGGTCTTGGCGGTTTCATTGTGGAAGCCAGCGCAGCATTGTCGATCTTGATTTACCTCGGAGTTCTCTGGTTTGGCGGACGCTGGAACCAAAAATTCAGCGCGGCCGGATTCAATTATTCACTGCTCACTGGAATTTGCGTCGGCGCCGGAACCATCGCGTTTTTTCTTCTGTTTCAACGCGGCGGTCCGCTGTCGGCTGTACCCGCCATCTTGGCTGCTGGCGCGGCGATCATGGCGATCGCAGGCATTTTATTTTTTCACGAACTGCCGTCCTGGCAGCGGCTTCTTGGCGTCACGCTCGCGATCGCAGGGCTGTTTTTGCTGCGCAAGTAACGCTGAGAAGGAACGGGCGGTGGTCGAATTACGGAGTTCACTTTGTAAGGAACTGCAGCCCGATGTAACCCATCGCGGTTGTGTCTCCGACAATGTCGCGTCCACCGGAGAAGAGCAGGTTGAAATGTTTGTTTAACTTCCAAGTGCCGCCGACGTTGAAGGCCAGCTCGGAACGGCCGCCGCGCTCCTTCGGGGAACTCCCGAATAACTCCGCACCAAGCGTCAGCCGCTCGTTGATTTCACGTTCGAGTACCGCACCGGCGTAAACGTGGTTGCGCGTCTCGGCGGCAGTTCGCCACCAATAACCGACGTTGCCGTACAGCGTCCACTTGTCCCAGCTTTTTTGCGCGACGATCGGAAACACGAATGCGGTTCGCCCTTCGCCGAGGCCGGGCGCTTGATCGCCCGTCGGTATCAACAACTGCGGATAAATGCCGAGTTGAAGTTGTGACTTCTCGATGTTGAGAAAGCGCCACTTCACGCCGAGCAGCAAATCTCCCGCGCCCGCTTCAGCGCCATCGTTGCCTTCGTGGACAATTTTAATGGGAAACTCCAGCTTCAATTGCACATCCCGTAATCCGTAGTTGAGGTCGAACAGAGGCGCGTCCATCTCCGTTTTGCCTGGCGTGCGCTCTAGAATGAACGGGACATTGATTTCCCATCCGCCCTCCGGCGGTGGCTCCGGATCCTCCGTAACAAATGGCGGTCCCGCTTGCGCCGAAGCAATCGCAAGCAGAGAAGCAATGGCGAATGTGATGCGACGAGTTTGTAGATCGACATGATTCGGCCGCATGAGCAGTAAAGCTTGACCGCTATGCGAGGCGCCCACCGCGCATCTGGTACACCCGCGATCTCAGCAATTCTGTTTCAACCCGGTCATGAGTCACGTAGATCAAGGTAAAGCCAAGCCTGCCCTGGAGGCCTAACAAATCAGAGACAATTGCCCGCTTGCGTTCGTCATCGAGGCTGGCGAGCGGTTCATCCATGAGCAGGATCGACGGGTGTGTAACCAGAGCGCGCGCGAGTGCGACGCGTTGCTGCTCTCCTCCAGAAAGCTGGTGAGGCCTGGCATCCATTCGATGTTCGAGCCCAACGCGCTGCAACATCTCGCGGACGCGAAGATTGGCCTCGCGCTTTGGAACGCTTCGCGCATCGAGACCGAACATTAGATTCTGCTGCACCGTCATATGAGGCCAGAGCGCGAGATCTTGAAAGACCATTCCAACGTCCCGCTTCTCTGGCGGAATGAGATTCCTTCCGGGATCTGCGATAACTCGATCTGCGATCCGAATCTCGCCTTTGTCGGGAACTTCCAGACCGGCGACAAGGCGCAAAACGGTGGTCTTTCCGCAACCTGATGGCCCGAATACCACGAGGCGCTCAGCTTTTTGAATCCGAAGCGATAAGTCGTCGAGAATGATTCGCTCGCCGAACGTTTTGGAGACGCGATCAAGTTCGATGTGATTCATGCGATTGCGGCCTAGGTTCGGATCACTCGTGCCAGAATCGCCATGGGAATGAGAGAAGCCATTCCCATGACCAAACAGAGACTCGCGATCAAAGGGGGAGCGCCATTCGCCATTAGCGTCAAGATTCGCGCGGGCAACGGCTCGCCACCAGGTGGAGCAGTCATGAGCGCGAGGGGCACGTCACGCAAACACAAAATGTAGGCTGCGAGCCAGGCGCAGACGAGCGTTCGGGTCGACATTGGCACGAAAATGCGGAAGAATCGCCGGGCCCATGACGCTCCGGCCAGGCGAGCCGCTTCATCAAGTGTTTTCGGGATGAGAAAAAATCCCGCCAGAGAAAATCTTGTCGTGACGGCGCAGTATTGCGCGGTGTAGCCGATTAGCAATAGCGCTGGAGTTGTGTAGATGAACCAGGTCATCGGTGAGTTCCACAGACGCACCAGCCCGATCGATAGCACGGTTCCCGGAATGGCAAAGAGCGTCAGCGTCAGGAAGTTCGCCAGTCGTTGAGCGCGGTTGCGGGTCAAATGAGCGAGCAAAAATCCGAGAGTCATCAAGATCGTTGC
The DNA here is from genome assembly GCA_046724585.1 of Verrucomicrobiota bacterium. Lineage (GTDB taxonomy): Bacteria > Verrucomicrobiota > Verrucomicrobiia > Chthoniobacterales > UBA10450 > Udaeobacter. Next base: position 8,249 of record JBKOWV010000156.1, on the reverse strand, counting down.
CGCTAAAGCAGAATAGATCACACTTCTTAGCGCGCTACCTCCCGCCCGTTGCATTGCTTCACGCATCGCAGTGAGCGAGAATGCGTCGGCGAACAGCGCGCTTAGAGGAAGGACGACGAGCGCGACGCTGATTAGCCCTACAATTAGCGCGAGAAAAGATTTCCAGCTGCGTAAAGAAATCACCAGCCCGCGGCCGACGCTTCGAAATGCGAAGACCCGATCTCGCAAAAGCGCGGACTCGATGAAAACACCGAGAAACGCCAATGCTGCCAGTGGTACTGCCGCAGCCGTCGCAGCGCCGAAATTGTAGGAGGCGGCAAATTCCGTGAAGCTCAGCACTGGCAGGGTGGGGTAACGCAAAAAACTTGGAACGCTGAGCTCGCCGATGGCCAGCAGAAATACGAGCACCAGCGAAAACAGAATTCCTGGAGCGCTAAGTGGCAGCGTAATTCGCTGAAGGACTCTTGGCCATCCCGCGGTGAGACGCCCCGCCTCTTCGAGACGGCCGTCCACGTTCGAGCCAGACGCGAACGTCAGGAGTATCGTGATTGGAAGAAATACCGAAGAGAGCACAAGCACGCAGCCGCCGAATCCGAACAACCAGTCCGATGAGGTCGCTCCGAAATGTGCCACGACGCGGCTCCAGCCGAGCGCAATAAAATATGGAGGCAATACGAACGGGATTGTCAGGAGCCACATGAATCCGGAACGCAGGGGCAGATCGGACTTCGCGAACAAGACTCCGGTGGGCACGCCGATCAATCCACAAACGATTGTCGTTACCAGCGCCAACTGAACGCTGTTGCCAAACAACGGCCAAAAGCGCGCCGCCGAAATCAGTTCGCGATAGTGATTGAGACTAAAATGGCCGTTGTAGCGTACGCTTTCCACCGCCATCACGGCGATTGGCGCGAAACCGGCAATCGCGATAACTGTGACGCACAGCCAAAGAACGATCGTTTCGACTTTTATTGTCCGGCCCATTCTTTCAGGAGGGGCTGGATCTCGTCCATCTTGCGCGCCAAGGCTGCGTAGCCGACGTGCATCGTCTTGATGTCTTCGATGCGCCGGACTTCCGCAGGCGCGTCGACACCGGAATGCAACGGGATCTGGGCGCAATCAGCAAATGCCAGTTTGCGTTCGGTCTCCTTACTGAGGAGATAATCGATCAGCCGCTTCCCATTCTCCGCGTGGGGTCCTCCTTTGATCAGCGCGACGGCGTTCGGTAGAATCAGAACGCCGATCCCATTCGAATCCTGATCTGGATAGACGATCTCGACCGGCTTGCCATGTTTCTTCCTGTTTACTGCGTCGTCGGTATCAACAAGAGCGAAGTCCACTTGTCCGGTCGCGACGAAGTCAGCACTTTCGCCATTACTCGTCGTCATCTTCACGCCATTCTTTTTCATGTCGTTCATGAAAGTGCGCGCGCGTTCGTCGCCCCAAATCGTGAAGAGCGCAGCCACATGATCGGTGGTCGTTCCAAACAACGGATTCGCGATGGCCGCGTGGCCTTTCGCTGCAGGTTCCGTGTACGCCATGACACTCGCGGGCTTGATTGTCGATCCTGCGTGAACCAACAGCACGCGTACGCGTGCGGAAAAACCCGTCCAGTAGTGATCGGCGTCTTTGAACTGATCTGGGATCCCTTCCGCGGACGTAGAAACGTACGGCGTGGACACACCGCGCTGTTTAAGGGCCTCCGCACGCACTGGCTCGTTCGCCCAATACACATCGGCCTGCGCATTGTCTTTCTCGGCAATGAGGCGGTTCATCACGCCAGTGCTCTTGGACTCTTCGGTGTCGAACACCGATTTCACCGTGATCCCGGTCTCGTGCTCGAAGTCCTTCAGGATCGGCTCGGAGAAAACCTGGTCCTCGCTCACGTAGACAACAACAGTTCGTGAACTCGTCGGCCGACACGAGGTCAGAATCGGAATGAGCGCGAGACTTAGAACCAAGCCAAACGCCTTCATGATTTTCTTCCGACCACGCGAACCACTGGTGGGCGTGGCCGCATCTATTTGCTGCCGTAGCTGAAATCGTCGAATAACGTCACGCTGTCCGCTTTCGTCCAGAGCCCGACCTTGCCGGCGTCACTGAAGATAACCTCCTCCACCTCAAAGAGCTGTTTTCCATTCAAGCTGACAGTGAAGCGACTGCCCGAAAATTCGACCCGCAAAGTGCTCCAGCTTTGCTTGGGAACGTCTGCTTTCACCCCGTAGCCGCCTTTGCGTCCCACGATGTCGAGCGAACTGCGTTTACCGTTTTGGGTCTTGTAGAGAACGACGTTGCCCTCGAGCGCGTTGGCGCGCACAACGTAGTAATTATTCTCATCCCGGTAGCGCCAAACCAATCCAGCCGCCTGATCTTCCTTGCCGGAAATCGGCTTAAACTTCACCTCGGCGAAACCATCTTTGACGTTCGTATCGCTCTTTACGGCCAGACAATATGTCGCCTGGCCTGATTGCTTCAGAACGTTCGGCTTGCTTGGCGCAGAATCATCTTTTTCCACCGTCCACCTCGGATTTCCGCTGCCGGTTTTGCCACTACTCCAGCCGGCCGGGAGTTGACCCGGTTTTGTGTCATCGAAGTTAATCGTCTCGGCCGAAACTGTGCCAGTCAGGATTGCCATTATGATAATGCTCAGCGTAGCGAGTGTCTTCATGCTAGTTGGTTATTGATCGCGTCTAGTGAGAGCCAACGCTTCTTTCACTCCGCGTGCCAGCTCGACTGCTTTCCCTTTGCCCCAGTAGTGCAGAAACATGATGCGCGGTTCTTCGTGTGTCATGTGTTGATGGATTGCTACAATGTTGATGTCCGCACGGCGCAAACTCCGCAGAACCGGTTGCAGTTCATCTTCCGTAACCGCGAAATCTCCATCGACAATTGCGTTATTATCGGTTCCACCAAAGGCTGCCCACGTGTTTACGCCCATTTCCTTGTCGATTTTGACGCCGTGCATTGTTGCCGCCCGACCGATGGTGAATTTCACCATTCCATCTTTTGATTCGCCTTGCATACCGAAGATCTCGCTGAGAGGCCCGGCCGTAATTGAATTTTTTTCCGGCAGCGATTTCACGCCGAAAGAATCTTTCGGCTGCGGATTGGCTGCGCGAATTTCTTTCGTCCTGTCGTAAACCTTTCTCACCGCGCTGGCCAATTTATCAACCAGGCCTTCCCCTTCGATGTGCATGAAATAGACTTTGGGCTGATCGAAGAAGAAATGGTTGTGCAGCGCGGTCACGTTGAGCCCATTATCGAGCGCAGCTGACATCGTTGCATTCACTTCGTCTTCGAATAGAACCGTGTCGCCCATCACCATCGCTTCGGTGTGCGCGCCTTTTGTGAACGCCGCCCAAGTGCCGAGTCCCATGAACGGCGGCATCGTCCATCCGTCCACGCTCACTTTCACGTCGCCGCGCGGGAAGGTTACTCTGTAAACGCCTTCCTTTTCGTTCATTTTTCCTTTGAGCCCGGTGAGCTCATCGATGCGCGCTGTATTGAGATCGGCCGCGAACGAGCGGGCGAAGGCGATCAGACTGATGCTGGCCATCAGCAGCCAGCATGTTGCTGTTGGGTTGGTTGTTTTCATCCGTGGATATTCTTTTTCAGTTGCTAACAAAGATCAGCCAACCGGTAAACCTGCGACCAGGAAGCGATGGGATGATTTTTCCGTCCCTCATTCGAGGCGAAAAGTGCCTCCACCGCGGCTCTCCCGCTCCGGTACAAGAAGTCCGGTCCGAGTGCGGGGGAAGCGGTTCTGCTCCACAAGTTTTTTAGAAAAGAACCGCCCCTGACGAATTAGAACTTCTCGCCTTTTTCTTTGTGCTCTTTGGCTTCGTCGTGTTTGCTCACGACTTTGCCGTTCACGTCGATTTCGACGCCCCATTGTTTGCCCTTCTTGTCGATGACGGCCTCATAGTTCGCTCCCTCTTTTTCCCAGCGGACAATGGTTCCGCCTTTTGCCTCGGTCTCAGCCGCTTTCTGCACTACGGCCGGAACGTCGGTGCTGCTGATGCTCTGCTCTTCGTGTTTCTTTTCCCCTGCTTGCGCGGCGACGCCGAACGCCAGGGCAGCGCTCACCGCGATCGCCGTAATTAATTTGGTTGTTTTCATGGTTGTTTGTTTTGACCAATCTCTTTCAAACATTGTTCGAAACTAACCATTCGTTTAGGCGTAGGCAGCCGCGTTATCCGTGAAATGTCAGACGTCGTCCGACAAGATCGATATTGTCATTTGACCGTGACTCGGTTTCTGCCGTTTGCTTAGACGCCTCATAAATAAATTCGCTTTCAACAATTCTACCGGCTCGCGACCAGACGTGCTCCCAGAAAGACAAACAGCGAACCGGCTGCCCGATTGAGCCATTCTGCGATGGTTTGATTCCCGCGCAATCGTTCGCTGAAAGCGGAGGCGAACCAGGCGAGGACGAGGCACCAGATTGTGCCCGTGGTCACAAACGTGAGTCCGAGCGCAAGAAACGCTAACGTCTTCATGTTGGATGCCGAGTCGATGAACTGCGGAAGAAAAGCGAGAAAGAACAGCGCTACCTTGGGATTCAGCACATTGGTCAAAACGCCCTGCCGGAATGCCGCAGCGGTCGTGCGCCGCCGAAAATTGGAGGGCAAAGTCAATTCTCTCGTCCGATGAAGAAGCATTTTGATCCCAAGAAATATCAGGTAAGCGCCGCCGAGCAGTTTAATTGCAGTGAAGGCAACGGCCGACGTTGCCAGAATTGCGGAAAGTCCGAGCGCGGTCGCGCAGGTATGAAATAGACTGCCGACGCAAATCCCTAAGGCCGATGCAATGCCGGCATCGCGGCCTTGCGCGATGCTACGTCCCAAAATGTAAGCGGTGTCCGGGCCCGGTGTCAGATTAAGCAAAATGCCCGCCACAACAAATAACTCGAAATGATGAATACCGAACATCGTTGATCTTAATTACGTTCAGCGGACTTTGCTGAGAATTTCAAACATAGAAATCCCCTTCGTTTCTACTGAAGACGCCGGTTCCGCCGATTTTGTGATCCGCCGTTTGCATTCTCCGTAAGGCGCATCGTAAACGACATTGCGAATCAGCCACGGACCCGCCACCCGATCGACTTTGCTTTTCTCGCGAGTGATCCACGTCATAAAATGTCAGGCTGCGAAGTCGAAAAAACTTCCAACGGCTGCGGCGCGGGCTTTTTCATAAACCACTGTCGCGGCCACAGCGTCCTCTATTGCCACGCCGGTGCTGTCGAAGATTATGATTTCATCATTGCTCGTGCGCCCGGGCTTGTGACCGGCAACGATTTCGGACAACTCGGCGTAAACGTCGCCTTTCTGCATCAAGCCTTGAGCGATGGCGTGGTGCGTGTCGCCGATCTCGCAGGATTGTCCCAGATTATCTGCGACGACCTTTGCCGAAGCCAACAGCGTCGGGTCGATTTCTTGTTTCTGTGCGTCATCTGCACCGACCGCCGCGATGAAAGTTCCCGGAGCCACATCTTCTTTGCGCACGAAAAATTCGCGCGAGGGCGTGCAAGTGACGCAGATATCGCTTTTCTGAATCGCGGCCCGCAGCTCGCGAACAGCTTCGATCTCCAGCCCCAGTTCATTGCGGACTTCGGCGGCCAGATTTTTAGCAGCGCACTGATTCAGATCGAATGCGTAGATTTTCCCGAGAGGTAGAACCGAATGAATGGCGCGAAGTTGAGTCCGGCCTTGCTGGCCGCAACCGCAAATCGTGGCAACGGAGGAATTCTTTTGTGCAAGATATTTTGCCGCGACTGCTGAAGCCGCAGCCGTTCGCTTAATTGTGATATCGATTGAATCGAGGATTGCGAGCGGGGAACCGTTCTCGGCATCGCAGATGACAATCACACCTTGAATGGTCGGCAGCCGGTAGCGTGCGCCGTTGACCGGATAATTCGTGTTAAGTTTGGCGACAATGTAATTCTTGTCGCGCGGCAGGAGCCCGACTTTGACGTGCAAACCGCCCTGCGCCGCTTTCACTCCTAGAATTCCCGGCGCTGGCACCTTTCCGTTGCCTTGCAGCCGGAAGATTTCTTCCACGGCATCGATGCAGTCGGGTAAACTGAGCAGCGCTTCGACATGGCTACGACGCAACAGCAGCGTTCCTTCAGATTGCATCGGGCGCTCCTACTAGCTCGGAAATTTCAGTGCCTGGTGTGATTTCGACCGAAGCATGGCTGCGGCGGAAAATTCGCGCGCCAGTTTGTCCTTTTAATGTGCCGGCGCCCTTCTCAATCAACAACCACGCTCCTTCGCGAATGCCGACCACGGGCGTTTCGTTTTCTTCAAGGAACTGCAAAATACGTTCCTCCTGTGTTTCGCCCATGTGTGTGGAGTTTGGATCGGGATCGAGATAGTGGGGACTGATCTGAAACGGCACGAGGCCGAGCGAATCGAATGAGCGCGGTTGAACGATCGGCATGTCTTTGGTCGTCTTGATCGTTGGTCCGGCGACATTGGCGCCGGCGCTGCTGCCGATGTAGGGCGTTCCGTTTTTTACTCTGCGGCGGATCGGTTCGAGCAGATGGAGATCTTGAAGCGTCTTCAACAAACGGAATGTGTTGCCGCCACCAACGAAGATTGCATCCGTTCGCTGAATGGCTGGCAGCGGACTTTCGGTTGAGTGCACCGATTCGAGGGCGTAACCCATCGCAGCAAATCGTGCTTTTGCCTTGGCCGCGTAAGCGTCGCGATCGTACAACGCGAATGGGAAAAACAAAACCGTTCTTGCATGACCGAGGAACGCTTTGATCTCCTCTTCGACGTGATCGAGATAACCCCGGCCATAGACGGTGGAATTGCTGATGAGCAAAATTCGCGAAGTCGATCCCATCTTGTTATATCTATAACCTCAGAGTATATGTATATTTAAATGCAGGCAAAGAAAAAATTAACCTGGCTTCTCCTACTTCTCCGTCTGCCTGCCACCCACAAGACCGAGCGCGTATCCGTCTGGCGCAAGCTCAAGAAGTCCGGCGCCATTCAGATAAAAACATCAACCTATCTCCTGCCCGACAATCCGCCGCAGTACGAGCATTTTCAGTGGCTGGCGCAGCAGATTCGAGATTTCGGCGGTGACGCCACACTGGTTCGAGTTCAGGAAATCGAGGGGATGCCGAATCAGAAACTGATTGCGCTTTTTAATCGGGCACGTGACGAAGAATACGGCGCGATCAAAACGGCGTTGCAACGCTTTTTGACGCGAGGCAGAAAAACCGATCCCGAGGCAAGTGCTGTAGAATTGGAACGACTGACACGTCAGTTTCGGGCAATCCGTGATGTCGATTTTTTTCAAAGCTCGAGAGGGCAGGACATCCAAATGCTTCTACGGCGCACCGAGGGAACGCGTAAAACAGTGCTGCCGCGACTCGAAGCGAAAAATTATCGCGGCAAGACCTGGCTCACACGGCCTCGCCCCGAAATCGATCGGGTAGGATCAGCCTGGTTGATTCGACGATTCATCGATCCGCGAGCGAAGTTTGTTTTCGCCGCAACCGTTCCGTCGAACCGCGAAATCATTCCTTTCGACATGGTGGATGTGGAGTTCTCCCATCATGGCGATTTCTGCACATTCGAAACGTTGATTCGGCGATTCGGAATTGAAGACAAAGCTGTCACGAAAGTCGCCGAGATGATTCATGATGCCGATCTCGAAGACGAGAAGTTCCAGCGCTCAGAGTGCATCGGTATTGATCGCGTCTTGAGGGGTTGGGCAAAAGAGGGATTGCCCGACGAGGAGATTCTCCGTCGCGGTTTTGAGTGTTTTGACGCGCTTTACTCGTTTTTGCAAAAGCGATGAATAAGGCCTCGCCACAACTTGCAGCCGGGGAAACTGGACGCCAAACAAGTCATCCAAGTTTTCGCGAAGCCTTCCTGTTTTGGCTTAAGCTTGGCTTCATATCCTTCGGCGGACCGAGCGGGCAGATCGCAATGATGCACACCGAGTTGGTCGATAAGAAGAAATGGGTCGACAACGAGCGATTCCTCCACGCGCTGAATTTTTGTATGTTGCTTCCCGGCCCCGAAGCGCAGCAACTGGCAATATATATCGGTTGGCTGCTCCATAAAACGCGGGGCGGCGTTCTCGCTGGCGCGCTCTTTGTCGTTCCGTCGATCTTTATCCTATGGGCGCTCAGTTATGTTTATGTCGCGTTTGGTCACCTGGCGTGGATTGCTGCAATTTTTTACGGGCTAAAACCGGCCGTGCTCGCGATTGTAGTAGCAGCCGTG
>JBKOWV010000188.1:0-29671 GCA_046724585.1 Verrucomicrobiota bacterium | reverse complement strand
TCCCGGTCGCGCCGTATTTCTCTGCTGCGGTAATAACGAGCCTTCCATCGCCCGACCCCAGATCATAAACAATGTCGTCCTTCCCAAGCTTCGCCATGTCGAGCATGACTTCCACAAGCTCCGGAGGTGTTGGAACGTAATGAATGTCGGGTTTCTTGTGCGGCCCGGCCGGGGATGCCGGTTCTGTCACTTGCGCAACGGTTAGTGGCCCAGCCGAAAAACTGTCTTTCTTCAGTTGCAGAACTCTCGCAATGAGATCGTCGACAGCTTTATTAGAGTTGGACTGTGCAGCGGAATTCCCGACCGCCAGCGCAGCGACACCGAGTAAAACAGTGGCGAGCGAAGTAATTTGTCGCTTCATGGGATTATGTTGTAGCAGAGCCATCTTGTTCGGTCGTGCCGCGAGACAGCGGGCATCCTGCTTGCCATCGGTAGGGAGAGTTGTCATTACAACACTAAAAACGGAATGCAGACTGCCCGCGGCCGCAGAGAAGAAATGAATTGGTCGCATGTCTGTACTTCGGCGTTGCGTGTGGACACGTCCGGCGGCAGGCTTTTCCCGAAGTCGCCAATGAATCCTGATAAGCTCTTTGATTACCTGGAGGGCAGATTGCCAGCGGCGGAACGCGCAGCGTTGGAAGATCAGTTGATCTCTGACCAGCAACTGCAACGCGAGCTGGCTGTCGCGCGACGGATCCACGCGGCTACGGGCGACGGATCACGGGAGGTTTTGCTGGCAGCTCAGGCCGATGCGACCAAGCGCGGTCGCAAAATAGCGCTCCGCGTTGGTGCTGCGTTTATCATTCTCATGGCTGTCAATGTTGGCGCAGGTCTCTGGATCATTGCGCGACACGAAAGCAGGAATCCGAATCGGGCACTGCTTGAAGCGCAAACGCGAGAGCAAATAATGAAATCGCTCCAGCGCGCTGCCAACACGGCGCTTACGCCTTCGCCGTCGTTCGGTGTCAGCGAGATCACAATTTCAGCCGCACGGGGCCGGCTGGATGGCGTCGCCGACGAAGTGGTCGCTCTGGCCGGGCGACTGGGCGGTTCCGCGACGAAAGGACTTCCGGGCGAGCATCGCATTGGCGTGCTCGTCGATCTCCCACCGAATCGCGAATCGGAGTTTCGAGCGGCGATTGCTTCAGTTGTCACGGAAAAGCCGGGGTCACCGACCCCGGCCACAACAGGCCAGGAAACTCCAGAATCAACGGCGCCGGCTACAGCCGAGAAGAAGAGCTTCGTTGTGCAAATCGTCGAAGCAGCGGCAAGACAAGAATGACCTGTTGCGAGCAAATGAGCTGATGATTGCGGTCACGTTTGCTTTGCCGACCGAAAGCTTGGCATTCTTGCGCCGCCTTGGCAATAAAACCCGGCGTTATCGCGAGGGCATCAGAATAATTCGCGGCCAGATCGATGATCGCACGATTCAGGTTCTCCATACCGGCGTTGGAGAAAAAACATGCCGTCAACGGATGGCGAGTTTTCTTCAGGATCGACAGTTCGATTGTTTGGTTAGCGCCGGTTTTGCAGGCGCGCTCAACGATAAATTGCGCGCCGGTGATCTCTTGTTTGCGGAAAATTTCTCGACCGTTCAACTAAACACGATGCGTCCGGGCTTTGGCAGTTCTCCCATCCATCGAGCGAATCTTTTGACGGTGCCGTCGATAATCGATTCCACTGAGGAGCGACAAAAAATCGCGCAAACCACGGGCGCTGCCGCCGCTGATATGGAGACAGAATTCATTGCCCGCGGCTGCGCCGAGCATGGTGTTCCGCTTCTTTCGCTGCGTGTTATTACCGACACGCCGACCGAACCGTTCCCGGCCCCGGCACACGTTTTGTTCGACATCGCCAAACAACGAACCCAACCCGCGAAGCTCATGGCGTTTTTTCTGACGCGTCCGAATCGCGTCCCACGGCTCGTTCAGTTCGCGACCAGGATCGCAGCCGCACGAAAGATTCTCGCGAGAGCGCTTGTCGCCATTCTTCGCGAGTTGTAGCCGGGGTCGTCTTGTCCGCCGTAGCCTCTTGACCCGCCATAGTTTGTACGCGAAGGGCGCTTGGCGAAGGCGGGTGACCCAGGCGGCCGCGATCACCGATCACGGCTCCAGTCTTGCAGGCTCGATGTGAACGAGCACATCGGCAATGCGTGAATCGCTTTGCTGAATTGCTGCTTTTACCTGATGCGCAATCTCGTGACCTTCCTGCACTGAAATGCCGCCGTCCACTCCCACGTGGAGATCGACATAAAAATCCAACCCCATTTTACGGGCCCGGCATTTCTCGACTTCGATGACGCCGGGGACCGAGCTTGCAACGCGACGAATAGACCTGACAATTTTGCCGCCAGGCGCGGTATCCATTATTTCGTAAACCGCTGGCCGCAAAAGCCGGATGCCATTTGCCGCGATGACCGTGCAGGCGAAAAGCGCCGCCCAATCGTCCGCACTCTGCCAACCCTTGCCACCAATCAGGGCTACGGAAATGCCAATGAATGCGGCGGCGGATGTAAGGGCGTCGCTGCGATGATGCCAGGCATCCGTTTGTACGGCCGTGCTCTCCACGTCGCGCCCGATCCGGTTGACATAACGGAACAAAATTTCTTTAACTGCGATCACCACGATCAGTACCCAAAGTGTGTAAGGCGCAGGCGCATGATGCGGCAGAAAAATTTCGCGCGCGCTTTCGATGGTCAGACCGAGCGCGGCCAAAAGCACGATCACGGCAACGACAGCAGCCGCGATTGGTTCTGCCTTCCCATGACCATAGGGATGCGTCGCATCCGGCGGGCGAGCGGCGAATTTCAATCCGCCCCAGATCACAATGGAGCCGCCGACGTCCAGCGCAGATTCGATCCCGTCGGCGATCAAGACGTAAGCGTTCCCAAGAATGCCGGTGATGATTTTTACGCTGGCGAGTACGACATTGATGGCTAGGCCGAGCAAGGCAATCCGGGCGCCGGTTTGCAGATTGCTGGCCGAAGCGTTCGAGGTAGGATGCTGCGTTAGGGGCATCGAGTGAAAAAGAATATAAGCGCAGCCGTTTACGCAAAGCACGGAAATCCGGCGGATGTTTTGCGCGTCGAACAACAGCCGTGGCCAAAGCCGGCGCCGCACGAAGCAGTTGTCCAAATGCGCGCTGCGCCGATCAATCCGGCCGACCTAAATCAGATCGAAGGAAAATATCCGGTGCGACCGCAACTCCCAGCGACACCGGGGTTCGAAGGCGCGGGAGTCGTTGTCGATCTTGGAGCAAGTGTCACGAATGTCAGCGTGGGCGCGCTGGTAATTTTGCCACACAACGTAGGGACGTGGCGTGACGCTCTCGCCGTGAAAGCGGATAAACTGGTTACGGTGCCCGCCGGAATCGAGCCCGAGAACGCCGCGATGTTGAAAATCAATCCGATGACCGCGTGGCGATTGCTGCATGATTATGTCGATTTGAAGAAAGGAGATTGGCTCATCCAAAACGCAGCGAATTCCGCCGCAGGACGGGCCGTGATTCAAATCGCGCGGGAGCTGGGCTACAAAACGGTGAATGTCGTTCGCCGCAACCAGCTAATTGATGAGCTGCGCACCGAAGGCGGCGATGTCGTGCTTGTCGATGGAGAAAATCTCCGTGAGGAAGTAAAAAGTGGGACCGGCGATGCGCCGATTCGATTGGGATTGAACGCGGTCGGTGGAGACAGCGCGTTGCGTCTGGCAAACTGTCTCGCCCCGGAATCGACGCTGGTGACTTTCGGGGCAATGAGTTTGCAGCCGCTGAAAATCCCGAACGGTTTGCTCATCTTCAAAGACCTGCGTTTTCGCGGCATCTGGATCAATAAGTGGTACGACAAGGCGACCGAACAGGAGCGCATGGAAACGTTCCAGCCCTTGTTCGAAATGGCAAAGCGCGGCCTGCTTAAAACAAAAGTCGAGAAAGCCTATCCGCTAGCGGAAGCAAAGGCGGCAGTCACTCACGCAGCGCAAGGAAAACGCAGCGGTAAAATCATTTTTGAGTTTGGGTGAGCTCGCAAATCCCCAGGGAACGGCGGCTTTCCAACCGCTGAGGTGATTTTCAAATTTGCGGGAATAACCAAAGGTACGTAGCCTCAGAAATGTTTCGCTCCTATTGCCCTCGGTCATTTTTTCTCATTGTATTCGCCACCAGTCTCGCGGTACGGCACGTCGAATGCGCGACCGTTCCCGAACCGGGCGATTTGCGCGCCGCTGGGAAAGTCCAGTTCCCAGTATCGTGCGCCCCTGACGCCCAATCTGAATTCGCTCGTGGCGTAGCGCTGCTGCATTCATTCTTCTACGAAGAGGCGCGACGTGTTTTCACCTCGGTCGCCGAGCGCGACCCGAAATGTGCGATGGCTCAATGGGGAATCGCCATGACATGGTGGCATCCGATTTGGACCCCGCCTACTCCCGACGAAATGAGCGCGGGCAAAGCCGCCATCGAAAAGGCGATGGCCATGGAGGCCGGCACGGACCGTGAGCGCGGATTTATTAAGGCGCTCAACGTCTATTACAATACGCCGGACAGTTCGAGTGCAGCTGCGGTTGGTCAATCATGTCACGGACCAGTGGGACCACGCGACCGCGTGATCGCCTACGAAAAAGCGATGCGTCAGCTCCGCGACAAGTATCCGGACGATTTCGAAGTGCAAACCTTCTACGCTTTCGCGGTCCTGGGTGTCGGTTACGGCACGCCTAACGACACGACTTTGTCGAAACAGCTTGAGGCAGCCGCCATCTTGGAAAAGCTGTGGAAACAAAACGCAAACCACCCCGGCGTGGTTCATTACTTGATCCATTGTTACGATTATCCCCAGTTCGCCCAGCGCGGATTGGCTGCGGCCCGACGTTATGATTCGATCGCGCCATGGGTACCGCACGCGCTGCACATGCCGTCGCACATCTTTACGCGGTTGGGGATGTGGGAAGAATCCATCGCTGCGAATCAAGTTTCGGCTGAAGCTTCCCGCGCTTATGCCGCCATGCGCCATCGCGACGCCACCGAAGCCGAAGAGTTACACGCGCTCGATTACATGGCCTACTCTTACTTGCAGAACGCGCAGGACACCGAGGCGAAGAAGATTGTCGATCTTGCCGCGAAAGTGCGAAAGACAAATCCGGAGCTGGAATTCAGCGCGGCCTACGCCCTGGCCGCGATTCCAGCACGGTACGCGTTTGAACGGAACGATTGGGCGGCAGCAGCAGGATTGAGCGTTCCGAACCTTCCACACTGGTCTTCGTTCCCATTCATGGAAGCGCTGATCGAATATGGTCATGCGCTCGGACGCGCGCATATCGGTGATCTCGACGGTGCGCGGAACGCGATCGCACGAATGCAGCAATTGCGCGACGCGACGAAGGATCCCAAGTTCGACTATTTCAAAAGCCATCTTGATCTGCAGATGCGAGCGGCTTCGGCTTGGGTTGTAGCAAGCGAAGGCAAAAAGAATGAAGCGATTGAGATGCTGCGCCAGGCCGCGGATGCCGAAGACACTCTAGGCAAGCATCCGGTTTCGCCCGGCGCGTTTATTCCGATTCGCGAGCAACTCGGCAGTCTGCTACTCGAAACAGGCCACTCGAAGGAAGCGCAACGGGAATTTGAAGCTGCGCTCAAAATCTACCCGGGGCGGTTCAGAGGCTTGTATGGAGCGGCGCGAGCAGCCGAGCAAACCGGCGACAAAGAAAATGCAGGTCGCTACTACGCGAAGCTGGCCGCACAAACGGCGAAGGCTAGTGGCTCACGAGATGAATTGAATCATGTCCGCGAATTCCTTTCCGCCCAAGCAAAAGAGGCGGATTCGAATGACGTTGCCAGCGCTCGCGAGTAGAAGGCGATTCCTCCCTCCTGCGTTGTTGCCATAAGGCCCCGTGTCTAATCTGCCGGAACGAAGCCGGATTTCATGCCGCCGTTCGCCATCATTGCCTTGGTTCTGATTCTCGCGCGCGCCATCACTGAACTGTGGCTGAGCCGATTGAACCAACGTCATGTGCGCGCGCACGTGAATGACGTGCCTGCTGCATTTTGCGGAATCATTGATGAGACGACATATCGCCGTTCGGTTGCCTACACGCTGGCCAAGAGCCGCTTTGGAGATATCGCCGGCCTGTTCGATGCTATGCTGCTCATCGTAGTGCTGTTCAGCGGCATGTTGCCATGGGCATTTGGAAGGTTCACTGCGAGCCTCGGCACCTCGTTCTGGGCGATGGCTGGTTTCCTCTTCGTCACAGTCATCGCGTTGAGCATTCCCGGATTGCCGTTCGCCTGGTACGCGCAATTCAAACTCGAAGAGCGGTTCGGTTTCAACACCACAACCACACCGACGTGGATCCTCGATCGTCTCAAGGGACTTCTGCTCGCGGGGCTGCTCGGGTATCCGTTGCTTGCGCTAGTGTTGAAACTAATCGAGTGGACCGGCGCAAAGTGGTGGATTTGGGCGGCGGCGGTTGTCATCGCCTTTCAATTACTGATGCTGCTCATCGTGCCGGCGATCATCATGCCGCTTTTCAACAAGTTCACACCGCTGCCGGAAGGGGCGTTGCGTGAGCGCCTCTTTGCACTGGCGCAGCGCACCAGTTTTCCGACGCGCAGCATCGAGGTGATGGATGGCAGCAAGCGCTCGCGCCACTCAAACGCCTTTTTCACCGGGTTTGGACGTTTTCGAAAAATCGTGCTCTTTGATACACTCATCGCGCAACTCGGCGAGCCGGAACTAGAATCCGTCCTCGCGCATGAAATTGGACATTACAAAAAGCGTCACGTCCTGAAATTGCTCGGCGTTTCGATCGCCGGCGTCCTTGTGGCATTCGCCGCGATCGCGTGGCTGGCGCATCAGCAATGGTTCTATGGCGCGTTTGGTTTCGACCATCAGGGAAGCTCTGCCGCCGCGAGCGTTGTCCCTGCAATGCTGCTGTTTGCGCTGCTGGCGGGAACGATAGGTTTCTGGGTTTCGCCCTTGATTCACATCTGGTCGCGCCATTTCGAATACGAGGCGGATGCATTCGCGGGTGCGATAATGGGCGAGGCTCACTCGCTCATTCAAGCGTTGCGCAAATTGAGCGAAAAAAATCTAAGCAATCTCACGCCGCACCCGCTCTACAGCGGGTTTTATTACTCGCATCCGACCCTGCTCGAACGGGAACGCGCTCTGCGAACGGCCGCTTAGCGCAAGCGGAAGCATGTGTACTTCGCGCTTGGCCAGATAAAGGAGATCGGCACTTGACACAAGCGCCGCTGCAACGTGCGCTGTTCGGATATGTCGAGAGTCATCATCGTTGGCGCGGGCATTAATGGTGTTACTGCCGCAATCGAATTAAGAAGGCGCGGTCACAAGGTAACGCTCATTGATCCGGGGCCTTTGCCCCATCCGCTCGCCGCCTCCACCGATATGAGCAAGGCGGTTCGTGCAGCGTACGGAGCGGATGAAGAATACACCGAACTGGCCGAACGTTCGATCAAGCTTTGGCGCGACTGGAATAAAGAGTTCGGCGTCGAACTCTATCACGAGGTTGGCGTGATGTTCGTGCGCCAGCGGCAAATGAAGCCGGGCGATTTTGAATACGAAAGTTACAAAATGCTAAAACAGCGCGGACACAAGATTGAGCGCATGAACTCGGCCCAGCTGTGGAAGCGTTTTCCAGCCTGGAATCCAGAACTTTTTCGGGACGGCGTTCTTGAGCTGGAAGCGGGTTATGCCGAAAGCGAACGCGTCGTCGCAAAATTGATTGAGCGTGCCAGGTCACTCGGCATCGAGCTGCGCGAACGGCTTACGTTCTCCTATTTGGATGAAGCCGCTGCCCACATGAGGGGCATCGTGCTTCGGGATGGACAGCGAATTCGTAGCGATCTTGTGCTGATGACAGTCGGCGCGTGGACACCGTATCTCTTGCCGTTCACACGAAAGTTTTTTCGGGCGACTGGGCAACCAGTGTTTCATCTCAAGCCTTTCAATCGTGAACTGTTCGCACCCGAGCGTTTTCCAGTTTTCGGCGCGGACATTTGCACAACGGGCTATTACGGGTTCCCGCTCAATCGTGATGGCATTGTAAAAATCGCAAACCACGGCCCGGGCCGCGAGATGTCGCCCGACTCTCCGAAACGCAACGTCACGGCCGAGGAACACGAGAGCTTGCGTCGGTTTTTGTCATCAGCATTTCCAGCGCTGGCCGACGCGCCCATTGTTTACACGCGCGTGTGCATGTATTGCGATACGCACGATGGAAATTTTTGGATCGCCCGCGATCCGGAGCGCGAAGGATTGGTGATTGCTGCGGGTGATTGTGGACATGGATTCAAATTCGCTCCGGTCCTGGGCGAAATTATTGCCGACGCACTTGAGGAAAAATCCAATCCGCTTCTAGAAAAGTTCCGCTGGCGTCCGGAAGTGCCTCTGGGAAGCGGCACAGATGCTGCGCGGTCAAGATGAAATCTGTAGCGGCGGTCTGTGATCGCGGAGAGGGCCGGACGAGCCCGAATTTCGGCGCTTACCGAGCGCCGTTACAGGAAAACCCCGGCGACTAGGCAGTCGCCGTCCCTTGCGCTGTTTCTTTTTTTGGCTGGCGTTTGACCAGCGTGATTTGTTTGATCCGGGCTGAATCGGACGGGCTCCAGGTCGCAACGTCTGGATCGTCTTTAAAGGCGTTATGGACGAGACGTCGTTCGTAGGAATTCATCGGCTCGAGTTGAAGCGGACGGCCGGTGATGCGGACGCGGTCGGCCAGCTCTCGTACGCGCTGCACAATGCGATCTTCGCGCATGGAGCGATAATGCTCGCAATCGACGATCACTTTTTCGGCATCCTTGTCTTTGGCTTGCAGTAACCGATTTAACAGAAACTGGATAGCCTCGAGCGTCTCGCCGTTGCGCCCAATCAGGCGGCGGCTTTCCTCGGTATAAATCTGCAGCGTCGAGTTGCCGCCTTCATTCTTGATTTCCTCAATTTGAACAACGAAACCGAGATAACCGAGGATGGTATCGAGCAGATCCTTTGGGGTCATCATCGCTTTCGTTTTCCGGCCGGCGCAACTTTTTCGAGTGTCGGCATGGGTTGTCGTTGGTTCTGATAAAATTGCAAGATGCTGAAGAGGTTTTGCGCAGTGTAATACAATGCCAGAGCTGCGGCAAAATTGTAGCAGAATAACAGGAAGATAATGGGCATAAACATCATCAATCGGCGCTGGGTGGGATCCCCAGTTTTGGGAGTCATTCGCATCAACCACACGTTAGTGACTCCCATGAGAACGGGCAGGATATTGACCGGCAATCCGACGTCTGGAATACCAAAGATCGGAATCCAACCCAGCCCCGGAATAACGAACAGTGTGTCCGGTTGTGAGAGATCCTTCACCCAGAGGAATGTCGCGTTTCGCAATTCCACGGCTTGGCCGAGCATGGTGAAGAGACCGAAAAAGATCGGGATCTGGATCATCATTGGCAAACAGCCACCCACAGGATTAATGCCGTATTGCTTATAAAGCTTCATCACCTCCTGGTTCATCCGCGTCGGATCGTCCTTATATTTCTCGCGCAGCTCCTGCATTTTCGGCGAAAGCGCAGCCATCTGGCGCATGGAACGGTTCGCTTTGTTTTGAAGCGGCCAGAGTGTGAGCTTGATGATGGTTGTGAGAGCCAGGATGGCGAGCCCATAGTCGTGCAGCCAGCTATGCAACAGGTTCATGAAGTTCAGGAGAAACTGGCAAACCAGTTTGAATATTCCGAAGTTCATGATCTCGGCTTCGTTGTGCGGAAGTTGCGCGAGCCGATGGTAAAGTTTCGGGCCGGCATAGATTTCGAAACGCGCGCTATAGGTCTGCCCGGGCTGTAACTCAAAGCCCGGCATGCCGAGCGCTCCCTCAATGCCGAGCAGTTTTTGGTCGGGGGCGCGCTCGATATCGAAACCACGACCCCAAACGGCATCGGCCTTTGCCGTAAGAGGCGCCAGCAGCGTTGTGAAAAACTGGTTGGTCACTGCAACCCATTCCGCGCCTGCGATGTTTTCCTGATAAAAAGGTCGCGCGGCGCGCTGGCCTATCCCGAGAAAACCGCCGCTGCTCCCGAACCAGCCGACATCGATCCCTTTTGCTTTTCCGGCAATGCACCAAGCTAGCCGCGTGTAAGAAGGATAATCCTTGGCGTGAATCGGTGCAGCCGATCCAAGCGACACAAAATACCCGCGATTCATATCCACGTACGGTTGCGCGCCGCCATTTTGAACGTCGACATCCATCTCGATCACGTAGTTGTCTTTTTTCTCCGAAGATTGTTGGAAGAAGAACTTCTTGCGGATGGCGACCTGCTCGGGTGTTATGCGTTCGAGGCGTACCACGGAATCCGACTCGGTGGCGGCGGTGAACTCGGGAAGCGCCGGCGCGGATGGTTGCTCAATGATCGCGCCGATCGGGGCGCTCTCTGCTGAATTCAAGACAACGCGTTCCCCTTTTTCGGCGACCTGCTTAAGCAAGACTGCCTCCTTGATGCCGCCACCGCGGTTTGTCAGGCGCAGTTCGACATCCGAATTACGAAGCGTCTCTATTTTCTCAGGAAAGCTGGGAACCGGTTCGGCAGGCTTCGGTGTAGCTGCTGGAGCAGCGAGGGGAGTCGGGGAAGCGATTGACGCGGCGGGAGAAGCCTGTTCTGGAGCGACATTAACCGGCGCCTGCCGCGGCGTCTGCTTTACCAAATAGATTTGCCATAGGACGAGCCCGATCACGCAAAGCGTAACGGCAATCCAAGCAGTTCGATCCATAAATCGTGCCGAAGCGGTTATTCACAAACAAACTCGCGGTTGTGCTTTGCCTTCGGAACAGGATCATGCCCTGCTCCGCCCCACGGTTGGCATCGCCCCAATCGTTTCACTCCCAACCAGCTTCCACGGACGATGCCATGCGTCTCGACCGCTTCCAAAAAATACGCCGAACAGGTGGGCGTAAATCGACAGCCGGAACCGGGACCGCAAATCAAGGAGAGGAGCGGCGAGAACGTGTATTGGTAAGCGCGAATAAAAAAACGAACCAAACTGAGCATCAGAGCGCTAGAATAGAAGCGCGCTTTGCCAGACGCAACCACTCATCTTCCAGCGCATGATAACTCGCTTTGGTGGCAGCGGGTCTGGCGATGATCACAATCCAAAAATCTTCCCGCAAATCATGCTGGTGCTTGCGCACAATTTCCCGCAGACGGCGCCGGACACGATTACGAACAACCACGCTGCCGAGACGCCCGCTCGTAATAAAACCAGCGCGAGCTACGCCAGAATTTTGCACTGCGAGAGCCGCGAGAACGATGAACCTGCCCCGCTCGGCGTGGCCAGCCTCTTTTACGCGATCAAAATCTGAAGTGTGCGTTAAGCGCCGCGTTTTCGGGAAAGAAAACAAACCGGCTCCTCGCACTTCGATTATCGATCTAGCAACGTACGACCGTACCGGCGATTTCTGCCGTACCGCAAAAGTCTTCCGTCGAAAACGCTCGCAGGAAGGCTGTTTGCAAGCAAACGATGTGCTGAATTATGGCGAGGGTGCAGGCGACGTATTCACATCAATATTCGTCTCCGTCTTGGTCTCTGTCTTGGTCTCAGGCGGTGGCGATTGCTGTATGATCGTCGTGTTGCTTTCCTTCTTCTCGGCTGGCGGATTCATCACCGTGGTTTCTTTTTGCTCACAAGCCGCAAGCAATGCGGCTCCGGTCAGAACGAGAATATATTTTTTCATAATGGTATAGAACTAGATGAAAACGACTAAGGCGTTGGCGATGTGGCGGGTGACTCATAGGCCCCGCCCGCCGGACTTTCAGTGGTTGCTGCCGGACTGGTGGGAGCTGGGCTTGCCCCCGGCTCGGTAGTTTCGGTCTTTTGCTCACACGCCGCGAGAAGCGCGGCACTGGCCAGAATGCAGATGTATTTTTTCATAATGATAGTTCGAGAGCGCACATTGCTTTAATTGATTAATCGGAGCAAGGCGCTTTTTGGCCCTATCGGAAGTTATTTTTTCAGCAGCAAATGCTTGATAATCGCGGTTTAAAGCGGGGGTTCATATTTGAGGCCATGCGCCCCCGCCACCGCGCGACAAGTGAGCCGTCCATCGCGGGTGTTGATGCCGCCGACCAGGGCGGGTTGTTGTTTGCATGCGCCCTCCAGACCTAGATCGGCGAGCAATTCCACGTAACGGTAGGTCACATTGGTAAGCGCCTGTGTGGCCGTGCGCGCGTATGCAGCAGGCATGTTCGCCACGCAATAGTGAGTAACCCCTTCTTCGACATAAACCGGATTGAGATGGGTGGTTGGCCGCGACGTTTCAGCACAACCGCCTTGATCAATCGAAATATCCACCAGCACGCTGCCCGGTTTCATTTTCCTCAACATCGCCCGGGTGATTAACTTTGGAGCTTTTGCTCCAGGCAGTAGCACCGCGCCAATCAACAAATCGCAGTCCGGGACCAGTTCGTGCAGGTTTGCTTCGCTCGAATAGAGTGTGTTCGTGTTGCCCATTGCCAGATCGAGATAGCGCAACCGCTCGAGATCGACATCGAGTATTGTCACATCGGCGCCGAGACCGCTCGCCATCCGGGCGGCGTTTACACCGGAAGTTCCGCCTCCAACGACGACAACTCTGCCAGGCAAAACTCCCGGCACTCCGCCGAGCAACACCCCGCTACCGCCATTATATTTGGCGAGAAAATTCGCGCCCATCACCACCGACATGCGGCCCGCGATCTCGCTCATCGGCTCGAGCAAAGGCAAACGATTGTTGATCTGGATCGTCTCATAGGCGACCGCAGTCACACCCGATTTCAGCAATGCCTCGGTCAGCGGTTTGCTCGCAGCCAGGTGCAAATAGGTGAAAAGGATCTGGCCCTTGTGCAACAGCGTGAATTCCGCTTCCAATGGCTCCTTGACTTTCACAATCAGGCCGGCTCGCCCGAAAATCTCTTTCCCTTGATCGACAATCTCAGCGCCGGCCTTGATGTACTCTGCGTCTGGATAACCCGAGCCAACGCCCGCATCTTTTTCTACCACTACGGAATGACCGCGCCGGATGAGTTGATTCGCGGCCGAGGGCAGCAAGGCGACGCGCTGCTCCTGCTCTTTAATCTCTTTTGGGACACCGATGATCATGAGAGACGGTGAGATGCGATTAGTGAGAAGTGAGAAGTCGGAATCAAGCTAAATCACATCTCACTTCTCACGATCAGTTGAGCGACGGATCATCCGGTGCCGCTGCCAGCATTTTATACCACGGCCCGAGAGTGCGCATGATGTCGAACCAGAGTCTCGGCAAACGATCGAGCTTGAGCACGGAAGGGCTGGGTTTTTGCAGAAGCCACGCTTTCTGCTTCATCTCGGCCTCGAGCTGACCCGCTCCCCAGCCGGCATAGCCCACAAACGCACAGATGGTGGGCGGTTTTTTGGGATCAACCGCGCGGCTCGCTTCCTCCAAACCGACATTGTGATTGAGTTTGAGCCCGTCGCCTTTCTTCCATTCAAATGCAGCAAACATTAGTTGGTTTTTCCCAACCGGTCCGCCGAGAAAAACAGGCACTTCGGCAAGGTTTGCCGGTGGCGTCTCGGTCACGAGATCGGCCACTTGTCTGTCGAGCGGACGATTAATGATCACCCCCAGAGCGCCGTCGTTTGGATCATGTGCCGAGATAAAGAGCACGGTCCGCCGAAAATTCGGATCGAGCATATTGGGATGAGCAACCAACAATGAACCAGCGAGACTGCGTTGGAGTGGCTCGTCATCCAAATTACGCATGGAAAACTAGAAGCTGCGAGGCGAGCCTGCGCAAGTCGTCGATTTCGCACCGTTCGTGCGAGGGGCGTGTGTCCGAAGATGGCGACTGAAATTTCACACAAAAAATTGTTGCCACCAGCCAGAAGCTCGTTTAGTAGCCTCGAAGTTTTCAACGATTGTTCTGGGGGGAACAGCCGCCCTTCACGCCTATCGGGCGTGGGGGGCGGTACTTTTTTGACGACGGACAAGCGACCAAGGCTGTTTGGCGGAAGAAACTCGTTTTGCACATTCGTCATTTGTCATTCGTCATTAATTCGGGCATTCGTCATCCGTGCATTGTCATTCTGTTTCAAGATCGGGAGGAATCTCCTGGCCAGCTGCGTTGACACTGGGTGTGGTTATCCTTGCAGCAGCCGCGACGCTCATTTTTCTCCGGTTGGAAACCTGGCCCGCGCGCACCGCCCAGCAGGGTAGAGCCGAGCTCGAGAGACTGAGTAAGGATTTGCGCGCTGCTTTTGTCGATATCGCGCAGCTGGAGCCGCGCATCACCATCAACAACCGGATTTACATGGAACAAACCAGGCCAGTGAGCGAGCTGGTGGTTTTGTCGCGCCGGATCGAAGTAGAACACGAATTTTTGCATAGCTGGGTGGGCAGCTCCAAGCGGGTAAAGCTCCATGGCACATTCAACGCTAAAGCCGGCTTCGATTTGCGGCAGAATGTTTCAATCGATATTCGGCCAAACGAAATCATTGTTCAGCTTCCGCACGCTCAGGTTCTGGGTATCGAGCAAGGCCAGGTGGACGTCCTTGCGTTTGAAAATGGCCTGTGGAATCGAATCTCCGGAGAGGATTTGCAAAAGGAATTGTCGATCTTGCCTCGGCTGGCGCGGGAAAAGGCGACCGAGAGCGGCCTGCCAGCAGAAGCCGAACACGCTTTACGGCAACAGATCGAGCAGCGTATTCACACACCACAGCCCTTGCGCTTGATCTTCACGAACGGCCAAA
The DNA here is from genome assembly GCA_046724585.1 of Verrucomicrobiota bacterium. Lineage (GTDB taxonomy): Bacteria > Verrucomicrobiota > Verrucomicrobiia > Chthoniobacterales > UBA10450 > Udaeobacter. The sequence goes on along the minus strand of JBKOWV010000188.1, from coordinate 14,934 downwards.
AACGTGAATAGTGTGGAGTGACGGGAGTTTGATCGGCGCAATGTTTGATGATTACCGATCACTGATCACCTTTCATCTCCTTGCACCTCATGCCGTTCAAGAATCGATTCCTTTTCGCAGGTCTGCTGATCCTAGCGGCGGCACTGATCGCGATTTGGTTCGCGCCACTCGTCGTTTCCAATGGCATCCGTTTGTGGGTCTGGTGGAAAGCCCGGCAGCAAGGACTCGTGGTTAATCTCGACCAAATCGATGCGCCGCTTCTACGGCCGGTCGTGATCCGCGGCTGTCGGCTGAGCAGTGGGCCGGACAACGCGTTCCAGTTTGAATTCACCGCGAAGCACGCCAGTCTCGATTTGAATTTCAAGCGCATCCTCCTGGGCATGGGTGGCCGTGTCGTTCGAGATCTTTCGATTCAAGAATTACGGGGTGAGCTCCGCCGCAGCAATCCAGCTGGGCGAACGATGACCCAGCGGGGCTGGGCAACCTTACACAACTTGCTCCCCGGGAATCTCAGCGTTGCCAGCTTGGACATTCGCGTTGAAGTCGGGCCGACGATGATTTTGCTGCGAAAGGGCTTCCTCTCCGCAAGCGAAGTAGAAGCTGGTCGCTTTAGCGCTGCCGAGGTCATGATTGCGTCGCCATGGCTTCGTCAAACGTTTTCAGGTTTGCGCGGCGCGACCAACTGGCAGGCCAACCGCCTGGGCGTAGCCGGGCTTTCCCTAACGCATGGCCTCGATCTGCAATCCATTACGGCCGACTTGTCCCGCCTCTCCGATCAACGTGTCGGAGTGGAATTCGACGTTGACGCGTTCGGTGGAAAAATTCGGGCAAACATTTCGCAGGAGTGGCGGTCTCAACCCGCCAACTGGAAGGTCGCTGGCTCCGCCTCCGATATTTCTCTCGCCCAAACGTCAGAAGCGATCGGATTCACTGATCGCATTGATGGGTCGCTTCACGCCTGTAATTTCACTTTTAGTGGCAATCTGGCCGAGCCGTCCCACGTAATCGCATCGCTCTGGACTGAATTAACCGCGCTCACCTGGCGCAATCGGACGGCCGAAGCGATTACGCTCGGAGCGGCGTTCTACAACCGGCAGATCCAACTCCAGCAACTTTATATAAGGCAAAGAACAAACCAGCTCACTTTGAGCGGGGAAGCTTCATTTCCTTCCAACCCATCCGACTGGTTCAGCCCGGATTTTCGCGGCGCTATTTCTGCGTCAATCAACCAACTTGGCGATTTCGCAGCGCTTTTTGGTGCGAATCGTGGGGATTTTGCTGGAAACATTGCGATCGATGGAACCATGAATACCCGCAATCGCAAACTTGGCGGACATCTTACATTCGACGGGGTATCGCTCACACTTTTCAAAACCGCAATCGACACGCTGAGCGCGAAGCTGAACTTGAAAGCAACTGAGCTGGAAATCGAACAATTGGCTCTGAAGCGCAAGAACGATTCCCTCACCGCGCAAGGCAAGATCGACATGTCACATGAGCATAATTATTCGGGAACGATCAGTGCTACGGTCGATGATCTCGCCGAGTATTTGTCGATCTTCTGCGGGCCCGCTCAGGAAAATTCGAAGCCGGCGCCGACGCACGTTCAGATAACGGTCGACTCCAATAAGTGGAATGCACACGGCGTGATCGGTTTGCCAAATTCGAGTCCGGTTGATTTCACAGCCAATTTTCCTTTACCAATTGGCACCGATTGGACCGCCTTTCGGGCATCTCCTCTCAATGTGACGCTCGACTTTCCATCCATCTTTCTGCCAAACGCCCCTCAATTTTTTCATCCGGAAATTTTCCGCGAGGGCGTTCTAAATGGGAACATTTCTGTTTCCGGCACGTTGCAACACCCCCGGATTGACGGCGAGGTAGGCTTATTAGGCGGAAAGTTGGCCGGCGGCGGCCGGACTTTTTTCGATCTTAGCGAAGTGACTAGTCACATCACTTTTACAGGAGATCGTGGGTCGCTGGAGTTTTTCAACGCCTCGGCGGGAGCTGTCGATCTTTCACTTAGTGGGACACTGGATTTTCAAGATTCAAACAACCTCGTAATCAAGATTGCCGGCGCGACGCCAATTTTCGATCTAACGATGCGACCGATCGATTGCGTGAGCAAAATCGAGATTGGAGCGATCACAATGGCGCTCGCGCCCGCGGTCGCAGAGATCGAGTTTCGCGGAGGACTCTTTCAATCCGGCTGGACGATCAGTTTGAAGGAGCGGGTAAGCGCGCAATCCTTCGGCGCTTTGGACCTGAATGAAACAGCCCGAAAATTTCCCCTCTGTTTTTCGAGTGCAGTCGCGGCGGAAAAAACATTGTTGCTCGGGGCGCCTGCACGGCCTGAAGCCCAACGTGAGACGATTCGGCCAAAAAAACGAACGAAGCGGCAATGATTGTAGGGCGTTTGACTCGTTCGCTCCCGCTCACTCGGCCCCCGGCCTGCCCGTCTATGTCGCTCGGCGCCCGCCGGCTCCATTCTGCTTGCCGCGCCGTATTACAGCGAACGCGGGTGAAACGCCGGATGCTAGGGCGTCGCCGTTACCAGCCAGCGTGAAAGCTTCGCCTCGAGATCGCGGGTGAGGTTGACGCGAAACTCCGTGCCGGCGTCCAGGCGCAACGAATTGCCATTTCTGCGATCAAACAGCAACTGAACCGGACGGCGCCCCGGCGAACTGGCGAGAATCTCGCGCACTTCGCGCAATTCATCCCCGGTTGTTGCGGGAGAGAATTGCAAAACCACGGCCGGTTCCTGGCATGTATCTTTCGCTCTTTCATACGCCCCATTGGTTTTTCCCGATACCAGCGTCTTTATCTCCTGGGCCGTTGCGCGAAGAGCGTCGTCGCGTTTATCCAGCGTTCCCTTGATCTCAACGACGCGTCCGGCGACGAGCGCGTCCGAAATTTTCACGTAAACCTCATTCCAGACGACCACCTCGAGCATGTCGTTCAAGTCTTCCACCCAAACGACCGCGAAAGGTTTGCCCTCTTTTCTCGTAAACTTTTTTTCCACCTCCACAATCGCTCCTGCAATTTTGAACGGCGCGCGATCATCGAGTTCGCCCAAAGAAGCAATTGGTCGATAACTTTTTGCCGCGAAGAGATCGACGTACGCGTCGAGCGGATGCCCGCTGACGTAAAAGCCGAGCAGCTCTTTTTCGTAGGCGAGCTTTTCATGTTCGCTCCATGGAGTAATCAACTTTTTTCGCGACGTTGCGGGGGCGGTTGCCTCATCAAACAGTGAAACTTGACCGGCAACGCGGTCCCGATACGCAGCCGCCGATGCACTCAGGGCTTCATCAATGCAGGCGAAGAGTCCGGCGCGCTCGCGGCCAAGAAAATCAAACGCGCCAGCTTTGATCAGGCTTTCCAGCATTTTCCGATTGGCGATGCGAGAATCCAGCCGGCTGCAAAAATCCTGCAGTGAACTGAAATCCCCTCCCCGCTCGCGTTCGCGAATCGCGGCTTCCATCGCGCTTTCGCCGACGTGTTTGATCGCAGCGAGACCGTAACGGATTGCGTTGTAGCTGCCATTGTAGCCAGGGGCGGTGACCCCGGTTTGTGATCCTCGCTTGGGGGCACCGAGGTCACCGACCCCGGCTACAGTAGTTTCCGGCGTAAACTTCAATCCGCTTTTGTTAACATCCGGCGGCAGGATCGAGATGCCCATGCGTTTGCACTCGCCGACGAAAACCGAAATTTTGTCGGTGTTGTTGATTTCATTACTCAGCAATCCGGCCATGAATTCGACCGGGTAATGTGCTTTAAGATAAGCGGTTTGATAACTGATCACCCCATAGGCTGCACTGTGGCTTTTGTTGAATCCATAGCCCGCGAATTTTTCCAGCAAATCGAAGATGGCGTTGGCTTTTTTTCCCGCAATTTTGTTCGTGCGCGCGCAACCTTCGATGAAATTTTCTCTCTCCTTTGCCATCTTCTCCTTGTCCTTTTTACCCATGGCGCGCCGGAGAAGATCGGCCTGTGCAAGCGAATAGCCGGCCAGTTTGCTCGCTGCGGCCATTACCTGCTCCTGATAAATCATCACGCCATAAGTATCGGCGCAGATGTCTTCGAGCAGCGGATGCAGATACTTGATCGGCGTGATCCCCTTTTTCGCTCTCACGTATTCGGGGATGAGTTCCATCGGGCCAGGCCGATACAGGGCGATCAACGCGATAATGTCATCGAGCTTCTTAACATCGAACTGCTTCGAGAGATTCGTCATCCCTCCGGACTCCATCTGGAAGAGGCCGATCGTTTCGCCGCGGTTGTAGAGGGCCAATGCCGCTGGGTCGTCGAGCGGAATGTTCTGCAGCGAAAAACCTGGGTCCCGTTTGTGAATCAGTGCCAGGGTGTCCTCGATCACGGTCAGCGTTTTTAATCCGAGGAAATCCATTTTCAGGAGCCCGAGATCGTTGAGCGGGCCCATTGGATACTGGCTGATGACATCGTTGCCTTTCACGTCACGGCAGAGCGGGATGTAATCAGAAAGGTCCCGATCGGCGATCACGACCCCGGCGGCATGGATACCGGCATTACGCGATAAACCCTCAAGCACTTTTGCGTAATCAAAAAGCTGCCGGGTTGCCGGCTCAGTGGCGACCGCCCGTTTCAATTCGGGATTTTTTTCCACGGCTGAATCAAGCGTGATATTCAGCTCGTTTGGAATCATCTTCGCGATCCGATCGGCGTCGCGATAGCTCAAGCCCATGACGCGACCGACATCGCGCACTACGCTTTTTGCCTTGAGTTTGCCAAAAGTGATGATTTGCGCGACCCGGCGCTCACCATATTTCTGGCGCACGTATTCGAGGACTTCGCCGCGGCGCGCTTCGCAAAAATCGACATCGATATCCGGCGGCGAAACCCGGTCCGGATTCAAGAATCGCTCGAAGATCAATCCGAATTGGAGGGGATCGATGTCTGTAATTCCGAGAACGTAAGCGACCATCGAGCCTGCGGCCGAACCGCGCCCGGGGCCGACAGGAATGGCTTTCTCTTTGGCAAAATGAATGAAATCCCAAACAATGAGCAGATAACTGACGAAGCCGGTTCGCTCGAGAACGCCCAGCTCATAATCGAGCCGCTTAACCAACTCTGCATCGCTCGCGGCGCGTTCGCCGTAGCGTTCTTGCAAGCCCTGGTAACAAAGCTCACGCAAGTAAGTTTCGCGCGTTTTCCCAGCTGGCGCCGGATACTCCGGATATTTGGAACGGCCAAATTCGAGATCGACCTGGCAACGTTGGCCGATTTCCAGGGTGTTCTTAATGGCTTCGGGAAAATCGCGAAACACCTCCCGCATTTCGGCCGGCGATTTGAAATACAATTCCGGCACATAACGCATGCGGTTTTCGTCCTGCACCATTTTGCCGGTGCCGATACAGAGCATGACGTCGTGTGCCCGGTGATCGCTCCGGCGCAAAAAGTGAACGTCGTTGGCGGCAACCAAACCGACCCCGAGATCCCGCGCAATTTGCGGCAGGACGCGATTGCATTCGTGTTGCGCCTCAATGCCGTGATCATGCAGTTCCATGAAAAAGTTCTTTGTCCCAAGAATTTCGCGATATTCGGCCGCGCTTTGTTTCGCCTTCTCGAAGTTGCCTGCCTGAATCGCGCTGTTGATTTCGCTCGCGAGACAACCACTCAGCCCAATCAAGCCGGCTGAATACGCTGCCAGAAGCTCTTTGTCGATCCGGGGCACGTAATGAAATCCATCGAGATGCGCCGCCGTCAACAGCTTCACAAGGTTGCGATAGCCAGTCTCGTTTTCTGCCAGAAGCGTCAAGTGATATGCCGCATCGCGCCGCGAGGCCGGCCGATCTTTATGGGAGCCGGGCGCGATGTACGCTTCGCAACCAATGATCGGCTTGACTCCCGCGCGCGTCGCTTCCTGGTAAAATTCAATCGCGCCAAACAGATTGCCGTGGTCGGTGATCGCGACGGCGGGCATCTTAAATTCGGCCGCCTGTTTCATCAGCTCTTTCATTCGGATCGCACCGTCGAGCAGCGAATATTCGGTGTGCAGATGCAGATGAACGAAAGAGTCCCGGGGCATTAGTTTGCAGTATTAAGCGTCACAAGAATTTGGCAAATTTACCTAGCATGTCATCCCGAACCAAGTGAGAGAGCTCGCAAAAATTCGTGGATTACACAAGGTAGCCAGGTTGCCCGGCGGGCTTCTGCGAGGGCCCTCGGCCGCCGCGCCGACCTCGGGATGAGGGCCGTTGCTTCTCGTCACAAAAATTCGTGATTGCATTCCCGCCGCGGCATTGCTATGAGGGCGCGTGCTGCGCTCAGCTTTCGATTGCAAAGCACCGGGCGATGCCGAGTTTACATCGACATGAAAAAACTGGAAGCGATCATCAAGCCGTTCAAGCTCGAGGAGGTCAAGGAGGCGCTCGCCGAACTTGGCATCGAAGGGATGACCGTCACCGAAGTAAAGGGGTTCGGTCGGCAAAAAGGCCACACCGAAATCTATCGCGGCAGTGAGTACACCGTGGATTTCCTGCCGAAAGTGAAAGTGGAAGTCGTGCTCGCCGACGACATGGTGGAAAAGGCAGTCACTGTGGTCGTGGCCGCGGCTAAGACCGGCAAGATCGGCGATGGAAAAGTTTTCGTTCTTCCAGTCGAACACGCGGTCCGCATCCGCACGGAAGAGATCGGCGAGAAAGCGGTCTGATGGACTTCGCTCTGGCAACCGACCATGTGCCCGGTCGGGTGTCGGCAGGTTTTATCAAAGTCGCCAGCATTTGCGCGCTGTTAACGACGCTAACGACCCTCGCCGTGCATTGGCTTCCCGAATTGTGGAAGGATGCGACCACCTTCGAAGCGCAATTGGAGCTGCGGCACAACACCATCTACATGTGGCGCTCGTGGGTGGTGCTTGCCCATTGTGTTTTCGTTGTAGTTTCCATGGCCGCGATTCCGCTGCTGCTCACCGGCACCGCCAGACTGGTGGCAATCTTTGGCTTCGGCAGTTATGTCATGTTCGCTTTCGTCGAGATGCTGCGAACATCGATGTCGATCTTCGCCATCAATCGATCCTGGCGCTTCGGCTACGAAGCGACCAGCGATGAGCTGCGACGAGTCGCATTCCGCAACGCGATCGACCTCTTCTCCGGCGTCAACAATGCCTTGTTCTTTCTCTTTATTCTCGCGTTCACGATTGGCCTTTTTTGTTACGGGTTCGCGCTTCTTCCTAGCAATGGAACCGATCAAGGCATTGGTTTGCTCTTCCTGCTCTGGGGACTGCTGAGTCTCCCTCCTTTAATCGGAACGATCATAGGAAACGAAGCATTAGCCGCGCCGTTCAGCTGGGTTGGCCTTTATTTTCTACCACTTGCCAGATTGTTAATCGGCATTTGGTTGTGGACCGTCAGTACACGATTGCGCGCGATTTGATTTTCTACCAACTCTTAACCATCAACCATCAACTCTGAACCAAATGGCCAAAGAAAAAATTCCATCCGACGTCAGCAAGATAATTAAAGACCACGGCGTAAAACTCGTGGATTTCAAATTCACCGATCTGCCGGGTACCTGGCAGCATTTCACCACTACGCTCAGCGAATATAACGACGACATTTTTACCGAGGGACTTGGCTTCGACGGATCGAGCATCCGCGGCTGGAAAGTGATCAATGCATCGGACATGCTCGTCATTCCCGACCCGAACACGGCATGGATTGATATCTTCAACGCCGAACCGACCCTGTCGCTGATCTGCACGATCGTCGATCCAATCACGCGCGAGCCGTACGATCGCGACCCGCGCGGCGTCGCTGAAAAAGCGGAAGCCTACTTAAAGAGCACCGGCATCGCCGACACCGCGTTCTTCGGCCCGGAAGCGGAGTTTTTTATCTTCGACGACGTCCGCTTCGGCTACACTCCGAATTCGTCATTTCATCAGATCGATAGCGCCGAGGGCCATTGGAACAGCGCACGTGAGGAGTTCCCAAATCTTGGTTACAAGATTCGGGCGAAAGAAGGATATTTCCCTGTCCCGCCGATGGACACTCTGCAAGACATCCGCAATGAGATGGCGCTCGAGCTGGAGAAAGCGGGCGTTCCCGTGGACAAACAGCATCACGAAGTCGCCACCGCCGGCCAAGCCGAGATCGATGTCCGGTTCGCGCCGCTCAAGCAGATGGGCGATTCGATGCAGTATTACAAATACATCATCCGCAATGTGGCCAGAAAACATAACAAGACCGTCACGTTCATGCCGAAACCGCTCTTTGCCGACAACGGCTCGGGCATGCACACCCACATCTCCCTATGGAAGGATGGTAAACCGTTGTTTGCCGGGAACGGTTATGCGGGATTGAGCGAGATGTGCGTCTTCTTCATTGGCGGGATTTTGAAGCACGCGCCCGCGCTCACCTGCATCACGAATCCAACTACGAACAGTTTTAAACGTCTAGTCCCAGGATTCGAAGCGCCGGTTAATCTCGCCTATTCCGCTCGGAATCGGTCCGCCGCGGTTCGGATCCCGACTTATTCGGCCAGTCCGAAAGCGAAGCGAATCGAGTTTCGCACGCCTGATTCCGCGGCAAATCCATACCTCGCGTTTTCGGCCATGCTGCTTGCCGGCCTAGATGGAATCCAAAACCGCATCGATCCCGGCGATCCGCTCGACAAAAATCTTTACGAGCTGCCACCGGAAGAACTCGCGCAGGTCGCGAGCGTCCCCGATTCACTCCGCGGCGCGATCGAAGCGCTCCAGGCCGATCATTCCTTCCTGGTGCGCGGCGACGTCTTCAACGAAGACTTCATCGCCAACTGGATCGACATGAAACAAAAAGAATACGACGCCCTGCGGCTCCGCCCCCACCCCTATGAGTTCAGTATGTACTATGACGTGTGATAGAACGTGGATGATCGACCGCACCTGTCACGCCGTAGCCTTGGCGAAGGCGGACCCGTACGAATTCGCGATGTATTATCACGTGTGATCTGCGGAAGATTACGACCCGAATTAGACGAAACATTTCGTCTAATTCTCGTTAGACCTCCATATGGGCAGGGACAATATCGCCGACGAATTGGACGCGGTAATTCGGAATCGTAGGAAGTATGCTGCGTTTTTTGATTGGCCGGATAAGGCAGTTAAGGAATGCGACGTTGCCTGTGAACTGCTCAGTTCTATGCACGCCAGAGGCGATTACCGTTACACTAATAAGGTCGAGCCGGTCGATGATGATTGGCCCGACTGTGTCATTCGAGACAGTGGTGAAGTTCTGGTCGGAGTCGAGGTTACAGAGTTCGTCGACCAAAAGGCCGTTGAGGTGTGCGAGAGGGGCAAGAATGTGTATCGCGAGTGGAGTGATCAAGCGGTCTGCGAGAAGATCGCGCAGATTCTCAAGCGCAAGAATGAAAAGGCACACCATGGCGATCTGTACGGCAAGCTGATCTTGGCAATCCACAATGATGAGGTCGACTTGCCAACTTCTCGTTTGTTCCGCATTTTAGATGCCGGTCCCTTCCCGCGTACGCGGAATATCGACGAAGCGTATCTCATCTGCTCATACGAGCCGAAGCTCGGCAACGCCCGAATCCATATCCGTACATAAGGCTGAACTTGGATGGTCCAACCACCGACTGACGTACGATCGCTACTCTAAAGGTCTGACCAATCGATGAAGCCAACGGCCCCACCTCGAAATGCGTTTAGCGTGTTTGCCACGACACCCTGGATTTCATCCAGATGCCCGGCTACCCTAGTGCGATTCGCTTCTTCGCGCTCACGCACTCCCGCCGTAATGTTGTTCAACGCTAGTCGTGGCTTATGTCTTTCTCGTTAGACAGTGAGCGTGGCCAGCATACCTAGCGGCGTCATTGGCGGGATGGTAGCGACATTGCTCCGTGCGTTCGTTGTTGGCCTGATTGTGGGTATCCTTGCCACCGTTACCATGGACGTCCTGGCGGTGATCGCTCTCCGGCTCGGCATCGCGGGCCGGGGGCCGCGCCGAACCGGCCCTGATTTGATCGGACGCTGGATCGGCTACCTTTTGCAGGGCAAGTTCCGGCACACGGACATCCTGCAGACGCCGCCCTTGCGAGGAGAACTACTCTTGGGATTAGCCGCGCACTATTCAATCGGCATCGTGCTGACCCTTGTGTACCTTGGCCTATTGGTTGTGGCGCACGCGACGCCGACGGCCCTCAGCGCCATCCTCTACGGAGCGGCCACCACGGTCTTCCCCTGGTTTCTCATGTTCCCATCACAGGGGATGGGCTGGCTGGGGCGGGATGCCCCGGGTGATGCTCATCTGGCTCGCATAAGCCTGTTCAATCACATCATGTTTGGCCTGGGTATAGCCCTGTGGATGGCAGTGCTCAGGCCAATCTGAAATTCAGCTGCTGCCCAGCCCTGGCAATAGGGATATTGTCATTACTGACCGCAGTGGCAAAGGCGTTCAAAACATGAGCTTGCATATCGATGAAACCATCTAACCAATCGATGAAGCCAACGGCCCCGGATTGAATGAGGGCGAGCAAGCTTGCCACGACACACTGCCGTGGCTTATCTCTTTCTCGTTAGGCCTCTTCACATTCATGTCGCGATTTGTTCTCATTTTTGGCGCGGTGGCGCTGCTGCTGCCAAGTCTGGCGCTCGCCAAGCGTGTCGCGCCGACAAAGGTCGAGCCTGTGGTTTATCAGGGCGTTCGATACATCGCTCCGAATGATGATGGACGTCGCGCATACATTGAGGCATGGGATGTTCAGACCAACAAAAAACTTTGGGATTTGACCATCTTCACGAATCGGATTGACCCAACGCTTGAGGAGGACGTTCAGTGGGTCTTTATCAAGGCGCTGAACATTCGAGATGGAGCGCTGATCGTGACATCCGAGCGTGACAAGATCTACCAAGTTGATTTGAAGACGAAAGCCGTGACACAAAGCGGCCTAACCAAGCGCGATGAGAAAGATTGCGTCTTTGTTTCTCCCGTAAACGGTCGTATCTTGTAGCCGCGCTTCACAAAACGGAGGACCGAGGAGATCATGGCGAAGCCCGAGCAGACGGACGCGAACACGAATCTTACTCCTGCTCAGGAAGCTCTACGCCAGCTCTGGGAAGAGCATGTGCAGTATGAGTTCTCGACGCGCAACACCGAAGACACGCTCGCCACAATGGTCGACGACGCTTACGTAAATCACATTCCAGTGCTGACCGGCGGCGTCGGCCGCGATGGATTGCGCGAGTTCTATTCGAGACGATTCATTCCTCAGATGCCACCGGACACCGAAATGACGCCTGTCTCGCGAACAATCGGCGAGGATCAGTTGGTAGACGAAATGGTCTTCAAATTTACGCACACCATCCGAATGGATTGGATGTTGCCGGGTGTCGCCCCGACCGAAAAACGCGTGGAAGTTCCGCTGGTCGCAATCGTTCGGTTCAGAGACGGCAAGCTGGCTCATGAGCACATTTACTGGGACCAGGCATCCGTGCTTGTTCAGATCGGATTGCTCGATGCGGCTAAGCTGCCGGTCGCCGGTGTTGAAAGCGCGCGCAAGGTTCTCGATCCCAGTTTGCCAGCGAACGCACTCATACGCCGTGCTGATCTAAATCAATAGTTGTTTAGCCGGTTCGAAACTGTTAAACATATCCAGGAGCGACGTATGTCAGCGCAGCCAATGCAGCCGTCCCTCTACGAACGTCTCGGCGGAATTTATAGCATCGCGACGGTGGTCGATGATTTTATCGACCGCGTCATGACCGATCCCCGCCTGAACGCCAACCCCGCCGTGAATGAAGCGCATCACAAGGTTCCGCCGGCCGGCTTCAAGTATCTGGTTACCGAAATGGTCGGCTGGGCCAGCGGCGGTCCGCAAAAATATACCGGCCGCCCGATGCGCGAGTCTCACGAGCACCTGAACATCACTCCCAAGGAATGGGAGGCGTTTATGGACGACTTTCAACAAACACTCGACAAGTTCAGCGTACCTGCCGCAGAGCAAGCGGAGTTGAAGGCAATCGTCAACAGCACCTACGGCGACATCGTGATTGGCAAATCGTGATCCGACTGGCTCCCGCCTATATCGAGGAAGCAAATTTCAGACATGAGCATCATCGGAAAGGTGGACAGCCTTTGGCGTTACCCCATCAAGAGCATGCGTGGCCAGGAATTGGATGAAGCGTTTGCAGGTTTCGCCGGAGTTTATGGCGATCGACTCTTCGCCTTCAGAAGTTCGGCGAGCCCCACCGGATTCCCCTATCTGACCGCCCGCGAGCAGCGAAGACTTTTGCAATATCGTCCGCGCTTCCGCTATCCCGACAAAGCGGCCCGGCCCATTAATCTGACCGAAGCGGAGAAGATGGGCGCGAATCCACTCTCGGCCGACCCTGCAGAGTTGATGGTCGATGTTGAGACTCCTGATGGAAAAACGCTGGCGATTGATGATCCGGTTCTGATCGACATGCTCCGGGCCAACCTCGACCAAAAGCATCAACTCACATTGATGCGATCCGACCGCGCCATGACCGATTGCCGTCCTGTGTCGATCTTTAGTTTGCAATCGGCGCGGCAATTGGCCGAAGAGACGGGGACGCCAATCGATAAGCGCCGGTTCCGGGCAAACGTGTATGTGGACTTGGCGTCGGCCGGCGGTTTCGGCGAGAATGAATTTGTCGGTCGTTCCCTGCGGATTGGGCCAAAGGTGGTCGTCTCGGTGCTGGAGCGCGACCCGCGCTGCGTGATGATCACGCTCGATCCCGACACCGGAGAAAAAACGCCAGCGATACTGAAGAAAGTGGCCCAGGCCCACGACGGCATGGCCGGTGTGTACGGTGCGGTCATGGTCGAGGGCATGCTGCACAAGGGAGATCCGGTGGAAGTGATAGAGTAACGCATTCTCGGCGCAGCGGACTGTCTCTCGTATTCTTATTTATGACAAAGACACGCATTGCAATCCTCGTTCTCGCGGCAGGCGCACTCAGCGGGAGCCAAGTTGCCTACACTGCCGATCCAACTCACGCCGATCAGCCGATCGTGCGTCCTGCTGAAGCGATGTCCCGGCTCAAAGAAGGAAATGCACGCTACACGAGCGGCAATCAGCAGCCGCATGAGTCGAGCGACGAAAGAACGTACATGGCAACCCACAGTTATGAAAATGCTGGCATGATTTTCCTGGGCGTGACCGCAGAGCAGGCGGCAAAACGGCGCGCAGAATTGACGAAGAGTCAGCATCCGTTTGCGACTATTGTCAGTTGCTCCGATTCGCGTGTCCCGCCGGAAATCGTTTTTGACGAGGGCCTCGGCGATTTGTTTGTCGTGCGCGTCGCAGGCAACGTGATCAACGACGAGAACGTGGGCAGCATCGAGTATTCGGTCGATCATTTGGGGGTCCGCATGATTGTGGTGCTCGGACATCAGCGTTGCGGCGCCGTCAAAGCAGCCAAAGAAACCATCGCCGCCAAAGGCAAAGCGCCGGGGCATATCCAGTCGTTGGTTAACGCGATCCGGCCGGCAGTCGAGGCTACGCTTAAGGGCGATCTTGAGGCGACGACGGAAGCAAACGTGAAAGATGTCGTGCAAGCGCTGCGCTCATCCACGCCGGCTCTCAAACCAAAAGTTGATTCCGGCGAAGTCCGCGTGGTTGGCGCACATTACAGTCTGGATACGGGATCTGTCGCTTTTCTTGACGAGAAGTAATTTCTTCAACAAGCAAACGGCAGCCGCGAAATTTACGAAGCTGCCCAAACATGATTGAGGTCGCTTCTGAATGTCGGACAACACCACCAAAGCCGTGATCGGACATTACATCTAAAGCCGCAAATCATATCATGAGTGAAACGCTCGCTTCTCGCGCATTGAAGGTCCTGCACGAATGGGTCCAGTCCGAGAGTTTGAGGAAACATTGCTACGCGGTTGCTGATTCGATGAAGCATTTCGCGCAATTGCGCGGTGACGACGTCCATCTTTGGGAAACGGTTGGCTTGCTCCACGACATGGATTACGAGCGCCATCCGAATCCGGAACACAGCGCGACCGAAGGTCATCCGTTCGTCGGCGTTGCGTGGCTGCGGGAAAACGGCTGGGGAGAAGACATTTGCCGCGCGGTTCTTTCCCACGCCGATTACGCGAACGTCCCGCGCGAGACGCCGCTCGAGAAAACTCTCTACGCCGTCGATGAACTAAGCAGCTTCGTGATCGCCGTAGCACTCGTTCGTCCGACGAAGAGCATCCACGATGTCGACGCGCGCGCGGTGAAGAAGAAGATGAAAGACAAAGCATTCGCTCGCGCGGTCAACCGCGACGACATCGTCCGCGGCGCAGCCGAACTGGGGATGCCGCTCGACAACGTGATTGCCGAAGTCATCAACGCGCTTAAGTCAGACGCCGAGCGGCTCGGACTCGCGGGAACCGCGAGTTAGGAGACCGAAGCAAGAAGAAACGCGTTGACGCGGCGACCCGGCTATAGCTTTTCGGCAACGATTTCCAGCACGAGCGGAGTAATCATTAACGAATTTGGGCTCGCTTCGGCCCGAACCAGGTCGGCGCGCAGTGCGTCAACGAATTTTTGATCGATTCGCCCCATTTCAATCAGGCGGGGAAGATAAATTTCGATGAAGGTCGCAGGCCATTGCCACATGTAATCTGCCGGGCGGACACAAAATATGTGCGGTGTAGCCGAGCGAATGAAAAAGCCATTCGCGGCTAACAGGGCGGGCAAACAAGCAGCACCATCGGGCTCACCGCCCGATTCACGCCACGTTGCGATGACGTGTTCCCGGAACCGTTCCTGATTCGCCAGGCGAGGAAAAAAATGCCACGTCTCGTAATGGCCGTATTCGTGGAAAATAACGACGCTGCTTTTTCGCATCGCGCCCGCCAGTTTTTTGACCAACAGCGCGGGATCGTTGACGAACGACATGACCCATCGGCACCAGGCGAAATCGTAATCGCCTTTCGGCAA
>JBKOWV010000108.1:0-8250 GCA_046724585.1 Verrucomicrobiota bacterium | reverse complement strand
CTTAACATAACGGCGGTATCGGGACGAGCCGGCGATCTGCTCTCCGACTTCTGCGCGGCGATCGCGGGCATGCGGCGTGAGCTCGGATTTGGAGGCATCGGTCCACGCGGAATGTTTTTCTTTTACGCCACAGTCCGTTCGTTGGCTCCGAGACAAATCCTGGAATCGGGTCGAATGCGGGGTGGAAGCACGCTCATGCTGGCACGCTGTTTCCCGCAAGCCCGGATCGTGAGCGTCGAGGTCGATCGCGATCCAACCCATGCGGCCATCGCCGAGGCGAAGCTGAAACCATATGCGAACGTCGAGCTGCTCTACGGTGATTCCCGCCAAATCCTGCCCGGGCGGCTCCAGGCCGGCGACGCTATTCTCATCGACGGGCCAAAAGAATTTCGCGCGCTAAAATTCGCCTTGCGGCTTCTGCGCACCGGGAAACCGTGCGCGGTTCTTATTCACGATTTTCACCAGGGTCAACCGGCGCGAAAGTTTGTCGAGCGACATTGGCCGAGCGCCTTTTTTAGCGACGACCCGGCATTTGCGGTTCATCTGCGCGAACTCAATTTGCGGATTGGCCGCGATCCGAATTCCAAACACGCCGTTGCTCCTTTTGTGTGCCTGCCGGCTGGTTTGCCCGCAGCTTATTCGACCTTGTTATTTCGGATGATTTGCGCGCGGGCGGTCTCGATAGCCGCTGGCAAGATCGCGAGGCTGGGTCGACGTTGCCATTAGTGCCGGTGGAACGCCGACACTGTCGGGGACGCCTATAGTTTAGAAAGAATCTGGTCTGCTTTCTCCAGCGTCTCTTTGCTCCCGATATCGAGCCATTTGCCCTTTATTTGAAAAGTCTTCACGGGCTTGCGCGTGTAAAGCCATTGCACAAAGCGGCCAGGCTGATCCGGATTATTGCCCGCGGCAAGATATGTCGTTAGAAGTGAAAGCACTTCGTGGGAGTAATAGTAAAGTGCGATCGCGGCCAGGGTCCCCCGAGGTTTCTGCGGCTTTTCCTCGAAGTGAGTGATGATTCCGTCAGCGTCGATCGCGATGTTCCCGTACTTCTTGATCGCCTCCACATCGCCGACGTCGTAAACGGCAACCGTTGCTTCGGTTTCTTTCGCGTGGGCGACAAAGCCTGTTAGTGATTCAGTAAACAAGTTATCGCCCGCAATAACGAGCAAGCTGTCCTTGGCCAGATTTTCCCGGGTGACGACGAAATTGATATCTCCAATGGCACCCAGCTTATCTTCGTCGCTCTTGGAGCCGTCGTTGATGACCTTCAATTTGAATTTTGGCTGCCGACTCTGATAACGCTCGCTCCACGCCTGAAAATCGGACGCGAACTTGTCGTTCGTTACGACATAAACCGTCTTCAGATTTGGAACTTCTGTGAGGTTGTCCATCGTCCATTCGATGATCGGTTTGCCCCCAACCGTGAGCAGCGGCTTGGCTTTGTCGAGCGTCAGCGGATAAAGGCGTGTTGCATATCCAGCGGCGAGAATTAGTGCGTTCATGAAATCAGGACCAGTGAGCAGCGAACACCCGGTGGGCGCGCTCTTTGCTTTTTACGTCGCTTTGGCGGTGGCTCCACCCAGAATTGTGCTCGTAAGATGTTCGTGAATTGTCTTGATGCGATGCGGATCGGTAATCTTGCCATCCGTGGAACGATCAACGACATACAAGGTATCGATGGCCGCGCCATCCTGCGTCTTAATGCGAGATAGTGCGATCGAAACGCTTTCGCGATCAAGGCATGTCAGAATATCATAAAGCAGGCCAAGTCGGTCGGGCGCCTGGATTTCAATCAGGGTGTAAGCCGGATGCGTCTCGTTGTCCATGGCAATGCGCGTCGGAAATTCGATCCCTGGCGGGAGAATGGGGCGGCTCTGACGCTTCGCCTTTTCGATCAACGGAAGGAAATCGAAGCTGTCATCCTCGAGCGCGCTTTGCAATGTTTGTTCGACCATCTCGAAGGCACGCAGGTCGGTGACAGCGTGTGCTTTCGTATCGCACACGCGAAAAACGCTCAGCACGACATTGTCTCCCCGGGGAAAAACATCCGCGCTCAAGATGTTGATCGGCACGACCGAAAATGATCCGGCAATTTTGGCCAGCAATCGCTCGCGCTCCCACGTGCAGAAACTGACAACGCTGTGTCCTTGCTCTGGGAAAGCCTTCCATTTAACCACCGAAGCCAGCGGTTGCTCGTCCCGGCTCGAGACGTGTTCAACGAACGAACGGAATTGTTTCAGATGCTCGACAATTTCGGGCACATCGCTGCCGCGAAAATAATTGTCGGGCATGAAGTCAAAGTGCGCGTCGATTTCATCCGCATAGTCGGGCGAAAGACTCTCCGCCACGGCGGTCTGCAGGCTTTCGCGCTCGATTCTCGTTTGTTCGTAATAAGACTTCCGGTCCGCCAAATAGCGGGAGGTGTCGTGAAATAATTGCCAGACAAGCGATTCTTTCCAATCCGACCATGCCTCTGCGCTTGTCCCCTGACCGTCGGCCAGAGTAAGCAGCATCAGTGCGTTCAGGTTCTTCTGATTCTTCACAATGCCGGCCAACTCTGCCACTGTGGCGGGGTCATCAAGATTTCTCTGTTGCGCGATCATCGAGAGGGTGAGGTGGTGATCGACCAGGAGGATGAGTGATTTACGCTGCCCGGATGATAACTGCAGCCGGCTGGCGACGCGCTGAGCGAACAGCGCGCTTGCTTCAGAATGTCGCCGCGCGCCAACGGCTTTGCCGCTGTCATGGAGAAGCAGCGCCAGATAAAGAACGAATGGGTCTTCGAGCTGCTCGAAAATTCTGCGATAGGCGATCAACTTCGGATCATCTGTCGTCGCCAGAGCATCGAGTTTGTCGATACACACCAGCGTATGCTCGTCCGCCGTGTAACGATGCAGAAACTCGTGTTGCACCAGACAGGTGAGCTGGCCGAATTCAGGGATGTACCGCCCCAGGAAATCAACCCGATGCATCATTCGAAGGACCCGGCCAACTTCCCCTTTCCGGGACAGTATCACCTTAAAGATGTCGCGCGGCCCGCGTGCATACTGATAGGTGCGGGTAACCTGGCCGAGGCTGCGGCTCAATAGATCCGCCAGTTCGGGACTAAGATCCAAGACGCGTTCTTGCGTCAGCTGAAACGCTCGCATCATTTGCTCGGGATCTTTGCGAAAGAGATCGCGTCGCGCCGGATGTAGTTGATTATTGCGAACAAAAAAGGAATCGCCGATCGGAAACTTGTCCGGACGTATCAATGGAAGAAAACTGAACAGAGAACGGGTCCTGCTCGTGACGTGCCCGCTAACAAATTGCTCCGTAATGCGTTCCGTCACCCGAAAGATATTGCGCGTGTGCTCGTAATAATCCCGCATCAGCGTCTCACTGCGAAGCTGTCCATTTCGAGGAGAATAATTGAGCCGTTTTGCGATTTGTTCCTGCAAATTCATGTGCAGGATGTCGGTGGCGCGCCCCGTCGCGTGGTGCAAATCAGTCCGCAAGCGCAGGAGAAATTCGTAGGCCCTCTCGATTTGCCCCTGGTCGCTTTCGCTTAGCCAATCTTTGCCCACCAGTTGATTTGTACTGAGTGAGCCCTCTTTGAAATACGTCATCCAAAGCAAATTTTGATAATCGCGCAGTCCGCCGCATCCGCTCTTCACATGAGGCTCCTGCAAATAGACGCTGTCGCCGAATTTCTTGTGTCGCGCGACCTGATCTTGCATCCGCATTTCTACGTATTCGCGCTCGCGTCCCTCGACGCACTTTGAACGAAATTGCTCCCGAAATTCTCGCGCCAGCTCTGCGTCGCCGGCGAGAAAGCGTGATTCGAGCATGGCGGTTTTTGTGCGCATATCGCGATTGGCCTGCGCAATTGCTTCTTTGATCGAACGCGTGGAGTGACCAACCTTGAAACCACTATCCCAGAGGGGGTAGAGCACCTGCTGCACCATCTCTTCGAGATGCGGTGAAATTTTTCTCGTCCCTTGATGATGCAAAAACATGACATCGATGTCGCTAAACGGATTGAGTTCGCCGCGGCCGTATCCACCAAGAGCGATCAACGCGAGGCGCGTCCCGGACTCGCTATTTCCGCGAGTTGCGGTAGCCGCCGCTCCGAAAACGTATTGCAACAAAACATCAACCAGTTCGGAGCGCCGCGCGCAAATTTCGCGCCCACCGCCGCCCGCCTGGTGCTTCAGGCGCAAGCGATGTTCTTCGACCTTGAGAAATTTTTTGTAAAGCGGGAGGACCTCTGTCGGGCGTCTCGCCCCTGTGGTGGCGAGTTGATTCGCCGCGTGTGCCAGGACTTTTTCGAGATGCCGGGATGTCGCCATTTCGGATTTCAGATTGCAGATTGCTCTTCTCGCTTAATCTAAAATCGAAAACTAAAAATCCAAAACGTGCTCTCCACCGCGTGCGGCGGTCGGCGCGCTCGTCAGCCGCTTAACCCAAGCAGGTCGAGGTTTCTGTGCCTCCAATCAGATCTCGATCGCGTAGCGCTTCATCTTGTTGTAGAGGGTGGCGCGCTGGATGCCGAGACGTTCGGCAGCCTTCTTCTTGTTGCCGTGACATTCTGCGAGCGCCTGAAGAATCGTGTTTCGCTCGACATCATCGAGACTCTGCACGCCCGTTCGTCCGGCGGCCGCCAGACTATGTTCTGCTTGTTCCGAAAGCTTTCGGAATTGAACTTCGGCGGGCAACTCCTTTACACCGATCAAGCCCTGCCGCGCCAGCACCACCGCATATTCAATTGCATTCTGCAATTCCCGCACATTTCCCGGCCACGAGTAATCCAATAACTTTTGAAACGCGTCTGGCGCGATGTCTGGTTCGGGCTTCCCGAGTTGTTGAGCAAACTGTCTGAGGAACAGTGCGATAAGGGGCGGAATGTCCTGCTTCCGTTCCCGGAGCGGGGGCACTTCAATTTGAAACGTGTTCAGCCGGTAGTACAAATCGGAGCGCAGGCGGTTTTCGGCGAGCGCCTGCGCGATCGGCCGATTGGTAGAAGCGATCACGCGAAAATCGGCCTTGATCGTGCGGGTGCTGCCAAGCGGCCGATACTCCCGCTCCTGCAGGACGCGCAAAAAACGCGTCTGCAGATCGAGCGGCATGTCCGAGATTTCGTCCAGGAAAAGCGTGCCGCCGTCGGCCGCTGCGATCATTCCAGGAAAATCGTTCATCGCGCCGGTGAACGCTCCTTTCACATAACCAAAGAGCTCTCCTTCAATCATGGTTTGTGGAAATGCGGCACAATTCAGCTTGACCATTTCTTTTTGGGCCCGCTGGCTGCGCGCATGGACCGCGTTGGCAATGACCTCTTTGCCCACGCCGCTCTCACCTATGATGAGCACGTTTGCGTCCGACGGCGCCATCGCGTTGATCAGTTCTTCGATTTCTTGCATTGGCTTGCTTTTGAAAATTGGAGTGGCCCGTGTCTCGGCAATTTCCAACCGCTTCTCAAGTTGCTCTGTTCTTTCCCGAAGTTTCTCGGCCTCTCGGACGAGGAACTGTTTTTCCAGGGCTTTTTCGACCAAACTGAGCAACTCTTCCGGTCCATACGGCTTGCTGATAAAATGGTAGGCACCGCGTTTGATCGACTCGATGGCATTGTGCAAGGAGTCGTGCGCCGTCAAAATAATGACCTGCATGTCTGGCAGCTCGGTCTTGATTCGATCAAGCGTTTCCAGTCCTTGCGCGTCCGGTAGTTGGAGATCGAGTAAAACGAGCGACGGAGACTTTGATTTCAACAACTTTAATCCCTGGGACGCGGTGGGAGCAGTATCGACTTGATAACCATGCCGCTGGAGAAGCGCTTCGAGCGTCATGAGGATCGACCGCTCATCGTCAATAATCAGGATGCGATGGCTCTCTGTTTTCATTTCCGGGATTTTCGCTGGCGAAGACTAGGCGTTCTCGCGCGACAATGGCAAGATGAGCGCCGTAACGAGCCTCGACGCTTTTGGATCATATTGAGCATGCATTTCGCCGCCGTGAGCCTCCACGATGGTACGAACGCGATTCAGGCCAAGGCCATAGTGGCCGTGACTGATTTTTCGAAGTGGTTCGCGTCCCCAATTTTCGGTGGATAATTCAAATCGGATTTTCGGCTCCAAAAGCGTAAAGAGGAATCGTTTTTTGTCGATCCTCACCTCCGCAGCAAGCGGACCTTTGCTGCGACCGTGCCGGAACGCATTGGCAAAAAGTTCGATGATAGCCTCCTGTAAAAGTTGAGGATCGATATTTAGTACCGCATCACCCGGCTGGACGTCCCAGCTGATCTCGGGCCCCTTGTTCGGAAATTTCTGCGCGATTTTCTTGCGCAAGTCCTCAACAAAATCGGAGGCACGGTAAGAGATCAGATTGGGTTTCACTTCACCCAGTCCCCTCGAAACTCTTTGTAAGGTCGCCGTCAGTCCAGAGATCATTTCGCGCAGGTGGTTGACGTCGCCCTTAAGTTTTCCATCTCCCTCTAGCTCACTGATGTAAGCGGACTGCAGCTCGATCGCGTTGAGGTGGTTGCGCAGATCGTGGCTGAGCTGGAGGACAAAGCGGACCGTGTCAGCCCATGGAACGCTCAATGAATCGCTTCGATCTTCCGGAGACGGCTCTGCCATACTCGAGCGCAAACTTACCAAATCGACAAGCAAACGCGATTTCCCAATCGCCTCGCTCGCCTCGGCGACCGCTTCTCGCTATTTTTCGAGTGAAAACTTGTCCACTGTCGCTTCGCCCGGCGTCATTTGAATGCGCGAGTCATTGCTTGCCAGATGCCGCAACGCATGAAACACGTCTTCTGGATCCCGGTAGTACAGAAAATATTGCTGGAAACGCTGCCAGAGCGAAGAAGAAGCATCCGCTCAGCTAATCCCAATGGGTGACTGGGTCAATCGCCGCTACCTGGATTTATGTGGCGTCGGCTGTTTGCTTTGCGACCCACCTTTTTTTCCTGGCACTTCCTCTTGCGGGGCGACATCGTATTCGGACTTGGGTATCCCCATCAGCCAATGATCGAACCAGCCGACGATGTTTTGGAGTCGCTCGACGCGATGCCATGGCTGACCAGAGCGCGATAGCTCATGAGATTCGTTCGGGAATCGCACCATCACCGTCGGAATCTTGCGGAACTTGAGCGCGCGAAACATTTCCTCACCGCCGGCGCTGGGTGGTGTCCGATAATCCGCGTCGCCGAGGATGAACATCATCGGCGTTTTCACGTTCTTGATGTAGGCAAGTGGGGAGCGCGCTTTGAACTCCTGCTCGTTGTCGAACGGCGGCGCCTTGAACCAGGTTGGCTGAAACAAAGTGAAATCAGCCGAGTACCACCAGGCTTCCCAGCTGGCGATGTCGCGCTGAGAAACCGCCGCCGCAAACCGGTTCGTTTGCCCGACAACCCAGTTCGTCAGCAGTCCTCCGCCGCTCCCGCCGGTCACGCCAAGTTTTTTATCGTCGATATATCCGCGGCGAATCACCTCATCCACTCCGGCCATCAAATCCTTATAATCATCTCCCGGATAATGAAACTGAATGACGTTGCCGAAATCCTGCCCGTAAGTCGTGCTGCCGCGCGGATTGGGGTAGAGCACTACGTAACCTTTGGCGGCCATCCACTGAAACTCGTGCTCGAATATGTAGCCATAAGCCGCGTGCGGTCCGCCGTGGATGTTCAAAATGAGCGGGTATTTTCTTGCGGGATTGAAATCTGGCGGCTTTTGCACCCACGCCTGAATGGTTTTGCCGTCAAAAGTTTTGTAATGAATCTCTTCCGGTTCGGTCAGGTTGAGCTTTGAGAAGAGAGCGTCGTTGACGTGCGTTAAGTGGCGTGGCTCGCCGCCGCGGCGGTCCATGACGAAGAGATCGTTGATCCGCGTGGGCGTGGAAACCGTGTAAATGATTTTCGATGCGTCTGCGGAACCGCGAAAATGGACGACTGCCTGGTTGCCGCGAGTCAGGTCGGTCTCTGCGCCGGTTTGTGTGTCGAATGAGGCGAGAATGGTTTTCCCTTCTTTTCCGCAGACCTCGATCAAGCTGTGTTGATCGGTCGTCCAGATTGGAACATTCCTGCCGCCACCGCGCGGAGCTGCGTTGTCACCGAAGACGCCGGCGCCGACATCGAAATCAAAATTGGCGGTCAAATTTCGCGGCTTTGCGTTTGGTGTAAGATCGACAATCCACAAATCCGGTTGCGTGTAGGAGTTAATCGGCTGTGTTGTCGACGCGACAAACGCGATCTGCTTGCCGTCGGGACTGAGG
>JBKOWV010000035.1:0-23263 GCA_046724585.1 Verrucomicrobiota bacterium | reverse complement strand
AGCTCGCTCTTGCGCCACACCGGGCCGATCGCGCACATCCCGCTTTCAGCAAGCTTTTCATCGAAACCGAATGGCTTCCGCACTGCAAAGCTCTCCTAGCCCATCGTCGTCTCCGCGGTCCCGAAGAACAGCCGATCTGGGCCGCGCACTTGATGGTCCCTGATTCTCCCTATTTCGGTGACACGATTGAGTTTGAAACTGACCGCGCCCAATTCGTTGGCCGAGGCCGCACGCTGGAAAATCCCGTTGGCCTCAGCCGCAGCCTAACGAACCGGATTGGCGCTGTGCTCGATCCGATCTTCAGCCAGCGCCGGCAAATGATGATTTTGCCTAACCAACGATTTCAATTTGCGCTCGTCACGGTGGTCGCAGAGTCACGCGAAGCCGTTATCGCGCTGGCCGAGCGCTACGCGGAGTTTCACACGTGCGTACGCGCCTTCGAGACAGCATGGACCCATTCTCAACTTGAAATGCGCAGACTCCACATCCGTCCGGGAGATGTTCAAATTTTCCGGCAACTCGCAGCCCACGTCCTCTTTCCGCAGGCTCAACTGCGACCGCCACCCGCGCGTCTCGGCCGGCGCGCGGAGGGTCAGCGTGCTCTGTGGCGACAGGGCATTTCCGGTGACCTGCCGATTGTCGTCGTCATGATCGGTCACATCCGCGATATCGAAGTGGTGCGCGAAATTTTGACCGCGCACACCTTCTGGCATCTGCGTGGATTGAAGGCCGATCTCGTGCTGGTAAACGAAGAGCTTCCCAGCTACGAAGAACCGTTAGCTGCCGATCTGCGCAGGCTCATTGAAGCGCAGGCGCACTTGACCGGCGTGGATCAGCCCGGCGGCGTTTATCTCCGTTCGGCAACCAAAATTTCGAAGGAAGAACTGATCGCACTTCAGGCCGCCGCGCGAATAGTCGTGGTCGCATCCCGCGGCACGCTACGCCAACAACTTGCCGCCACCACACCTGTTATTGCGAAACCGCAGCTGCTATCGCCCAGTCGGCAGTTCCTTGAAGAGCCCTCTGCGCCATTGCCTTTCATGGAGCTGAAATACTTCAATGGCCTGGGTGGCTTTACCGAGGATGGAAAGGAATTCGTCATCTATCTGGCACCCGATCAGCAAACGCCGCTTCCCTGGGTCAACATCATGGCCAATTCGAAGTTTGGCGCGCTCGTTTCCGAGTCGGGCAGCGAATTTGTTTGGGGCAGTAATAGCCAGAACGATCGCCTCACGCCCTGGCTCAATGACCCGATCTCTGATGCGCCCGGGGCCACCATTTACATCCGCGATGACGACCTCGGTGTCGTTTGGTCGCCAACGCCCCAGCCGATTCGGGAGAAGGATGCCTATCGCGCACGGCATGGGCAGGGTTACACAATTTTTGAACACAACAGCCATGCGATCGAACAAATCCTAGTCACGTTCGTATCGGTCGATGACGCTGGCGGCTCGCCGGTGCGCATTCAGCGGCTGCGCCTTTGCAATTCCTCGTCAGTTCGGCGGAAATTAACGGTCACCTCTTACGCCACGCTTGTCCTTGGATCCGATTACGAGGAAAGCGGCATGCACGTAGTCACAAAATGGGATCTGCAAAGCCAGAGCCTGTTCGCCCGCAACTCCTACGTGCCGGAGCTCTCTGAACGCATCGTCTTTGCCGCTTCCACGCCGGCGCCCACCTCATTCACTGGCGATCGCGCCGCGTTCATCGGACGCAACCGCTCGCTGCACGATCCCGCCGCGATGGAACATGAACGATTGACTGGGGACACTGGCGCCGGTTTGGATCCTTGTGCTGCCTTGCAGGTCGTGATCGAGATCGATCCGGGAGAAACCGCTGAGGTCACTTTTCTTCTCGGGCAGGCTGACGACGAAGAAAAAGTACGTGCTCTCGTGAACCGCTTTCGCGATTCCGTCAATGTCGAAGTCGCCTTGCAGGAAACCCAGCGTTGGTGGGACCGGCTCCTGAGCACGATTGAAGTGGAAACCGCGGAGCTGTCCACGAATTTTCTGCTCAACCGCTGGCTGCTTTACCAGGCTCTAAGCTGCCGCGTCTGGGGCCGCTCAGCCTTTTATCAATCGAGCGGCGCTTACGGGTTCCGCGACCAGTTGCAGGACGTGATGGCTCTTGTGCACGCCGCGCCCGAAATTGCGCGCGGCCACATTCTGCGCGCGGCTGCGCGACAATTTGTGGAAGGCGATGTCCAGCACTGGTGGCACCCCGAGTCAGGCGCTGGGGTCCGTACGCGGATCAGTGACGATTTTCTTTGGCTTCCCTTCGTCACAGCGCACTACATACGCACCACTGGCGACGCCGCGATCCTCGATCAGATAGTTCCGTTTCTAGAAGGCAAACCGCTCGAGGCCGAACAGACAGAAAGCCTGTCCATTCCGGTCGTTTCCCACACCGAGGGTACGCTGCTTGAACATTGCCGACGCGCGATCGCGCACTCCGCCACCGCCGGTCCGCATGGGCTGCCGTTGATTGGAGGGGGCGATTGGAACGACGGCCTCAACCGTGTCGGACTTGGCGGCAAAGGCGAGAGCGTGTGGCTCGCCTGGTTTGAGATTTGTGTGCTCAATGATTTCAGCGAATTGCTCGCCCTGCGCGGACTCCATGACGAAGTAAAGACCTGCCGTGCGCGCGTCGCCCAACTCGCGCAGGCTGTCGACGCTCAGGCTTGGGACGGAAAATGGTATCGCCGTGGATACCTTGACGATGGCACGCCTTTCGGGTCCAGGGAAAACGCCGAAGCCCGGATCGATTCGCTCCCACAAACCTGGGCTGCGATTTCAGGCGCAGGCAACTTGGAGCGCGTGGAGGTCGCGCTCCGATCGCTGGAAGAAAACCTCGTGCGTGAAGCCGACGACCTGATCTTGCTCTTCACTCCGCCTTTCGACAAAACCACCGCCGACGTCGGCTATGTCAAGGCTTACCCGCCTGGCGTGCGGGAAAACGGCGGCCAGTACACGCATGCCGCCACTTGGGTAGCCATGGCTTTTGCCCGGCAAGGAGATGGCGACAAAGCCGTTCGACTTTTGCGGATGCTGAATCCGATCGAGCGCGCCCGCGACGAGAAGGATTGCGAACGTTACAAGGTCGAGCCGTACGTCATGCCGGGCGACGTTTACTCGTTAGCCGGACAGATTGGGCGCGGTGGCTGGACGTGGTACACCGGCGCGGCGGCTTGGACCTACCGCGTGTGGCTCGAAGAAGTTCTCGGGTTCCAACGCCGCGGCGACAGGCTCACGATCAATCCGGTCATACCGAAAGAGTGGCCTGGCTTCCGTCTTCGATACCGTTTCCAGAAGACCATTTATCGCATCGCGGTCGAGAATCCGGACCATTGTTCCCGAGGTGTCACTCTGGTGGAATTGGATGGAGTCCCGGCAGCCGACAAAATCGTGACCTTGCGTGACGACGCGCTGCCTCATGAGGTGCGTGTTGTCCTGGGAAGCAAACCGTCGGCGTGAGGATTATTTGCTCGCGCGCGTTTTCATCCACGGCCGTCTAGGGACATGCTGGGCAACATCCGCACGCAGACTATGCGTGCTTTCCCGACCTCCGAGATGGAGAAGATCCTGGCCAAGGTGCCCTGACCAGGCCGTGGCCAATGACGCGGACGACGTTGACGGTTGCTGCGCTTGAGCGATACGTTCACCGCGGCGGTTCGGACGCGCGAATCACCGACTCAAGTTTCACAAAAGCGGAACTTTTCACCGCACGCACAACGAAACGCTTTCCGTCGCCGCGGTGTGCGTCAGCAATGCAGATTGTTCGCCCGCTGGAATCCACCGCTGAGACGCAGCCCCAACTCCAACCGGATTTCTTTAGATTATCAGCGATTCCTATACCGCCGCGCGGGCGGTGACGCGATCAACGCCTCGACATATTAATCCGGGCGGGACCGCAACAGCTTGCGCGCGAAGCGACCGCCCGAAGGGTAGTGGCCACAACGCGCTCGAATCCGCACATTTTCGGGGTTGATCGCTTTGGTCGAAACGATTCAAATCGCTCGCATGAATGGAACGGAGCTGAAAATCGAAATCTTCAAACCGTTTGGTGAAGCGTTCGAGTTGATGAAAAAGATTCTCTTTCAGCCGTTCGATTTGAAAAAGTGGCTTGTCATTGGCTTTGCCGCGTGGCTTGCCAACCTCGGTGGTGGTGGCGGCGGGAGTTTCAACTATCGATACGACCGTGGCGAGGGTGTGCAGAAGGTGAATGAGGCAATTAGCCAAATTCCGCAGCCGATTCTTGTTATAGGCATTTGCGTTCTGATTGCGTTCATCCTCGTTCTCATTGTCCTGTTTGCCTGGCTGCGAGCACGCGGGGGTTTCATGTTTATCGACTGCGTCGTGAAGAACCGCGGCGCAATTGCGGAACCGTGGCGTGATTTCCAAAAAGAGGGGAACAGCTATTTCCTCTTCTCACTGCTGGTCACCTTTGCCTTTTTGATTTTCGCGGCGCTGCTCTCGTTCCCATTCATGCTTCCGATTATCCGAGGCAGTGCGTTTTTGCGCATACACGATGTTTATCTGATATCGACGATTGCCGCGTGGGCATTCGTGATGATTCTTCTGGTTCTGGCATGGTCGTTGATTGCGAATTTCATGGTCCCCATCATGTACCGGCAACGTTGCCGCGCCTCTAAAGCCTTTGGTATCGTTATTAGATTAATTGCAGCGCATCCCGGGGAAATCCTTTTGTATTGCTTGTTTTTGATTGTTCTGGCGTTGGCCACCGGGATTGTGGCGTGCGTTGCGACCTGCGCGACTTGCTGCATCGCCGCGATTCCTTATATCGGCACCGTGATCTTGCTGCCGGTCTTTGTCTTGCTTCGCTCGTTCTCACTTTTGTTTCTGCGCCAATTCGGCTCCGACTACGATGTATGGGCGAATTTTATCCCACCTGAGTTTTCGCCCAGTTTATTGTCACCGCCTGTGCCGCCAACAGCGACATCTTCGTTGAATCCACCGCCGGCCCCGCCGGCGTTTCCGGCCTGATGGAACGAGTAGATCAAGAGAGCGGTATTGTATGAAGCTGCAATTTCTCTGCGCCGCTCTCGTCTGTGTATGTTCGGTTATGGTTCGTGCCCAATCATCAGCGCAGACGATGAAAGCGATCGTGGTGCACGAGTACGACGGCCCGGATGTGTTGAAGTTTGAAGATGTGCCGAGGCCCTGAGCCAAAGGAAGATCAGATTCTGGTTCGCGTAATTGCTGCCGGCGTGAACCCGGTGGACGCATCCATTCGCTCGGGTAAATACGCGAAATTTTTCGGAGCAAAGCTGCCCTGGATTCCGGGTATTGACATTGCTGGAGTCGTAGAGAAAACGGGAGCGAAGATCACGAAGTTCAAAACAGGTGACTCGCTCTATGCGATGATTGGCTTGAAGGATGGCGGCGGATACGCCGATTACACGGTCGCGACTGAGATGGAGGCGGCGCCAAGGCCGAAATCTCTTAGTTACGTTGAGGCGGCGGGTGTACCTGGTGTCGCGCTGACCGCCTGGCAGGCGTTGATTGACACCGCGAAGCTCAACCCTGGTCAGACAGTCTTGATCCACGGCGGATCGGGCGGCGTAGGAACTTTCGCGGTCCAAATCGCAAAGGCGCGCGGGGCGAAGGTGATCGCGACGGCCTCGACCGCCAACCAGGATTTGCTCAAGCAACTGGGTGCCGATGTGGCGATCGATTACACCAAGCAAAAGTTCGAGGACATCGCCAAAGATGTCGATGTAGTGCTCGATTCCGTTGGCAAGGATACGCTGGCGCGCACCTATGGAGTAGTAAAGAAAGGCGGGTTCATCGTCACGATCGTTGGACGAATCGATCATGCGGAATTGGAAAAACATGGGATTCGTGGCGCGTCGTTGAGCGTAAAACCAGATTCAGGTCAGCTCGCTGAGATCGGCAAGTTAATCGACGAAAACAAAATCAGGGTAATCGTGTCGCAAACGTTTCCGCTTTCCGAAGCGATGAAGGCGCAGGAACAAATCGCCACCGGTCACACGCGCGGCAAAATCGTTCTCAAAGTTGCGGACGAACCGAAGTAGCAATCAGTCATTCACCTGTGGTATAAGACAGGGATGAACTGGGATGCGGTTAGCGCGGTCTCACAATTGATCGGCTCAGTTGCTGTCGTGTTGTCCGTGCTATATCTCGGCGTCCAAGTGCACCGAAGCACGCGCGTGGCCAGGCTTGCCACCCAAGACGCCGCTGCCACTGCCTTGCGCGAAGTGACCAAACCCTTCATGGAAAACGCGGAGGTGGAACGGATCTGGCGAGTGGGTCTCGAAGATCTCAATGCACTCTCCACCGAAGATCGGGCCCGCTTCTTTCATGCCACCTACCAATTCTTGAAAGCGTTTGAGACAATTCACTTTCATTATGTTTACGGGCTGATGGACAGACAGCTCTGGGAGGGTTGGCGAGGACTTCTTCGACATTATATTGCTGCGCCCGGAATCGCCCATTATTGGAAACTTCGTCCCGAAGTGTTCTCCGAGCGGTTTCGGAAATTCGTTGATACACTCGAACCGCCAGCCGACCAACGCACGGTCGGAAGTCTTGTCGAACAGGAACAAAAATGAAGCAGGCCGTGCCGCTTGCCTGGCAGGGTCCCGAATCTATTTGCAGGATCCTACTTACACGGCCCCGGAACCGGGATAACGAATTTGCCGTCTTTCTCGGCGATGGAGTTTGTAGTTTTACTGGTCGAGCTGCCGTTAGCGTCTTTTTCTCGATCGCAATCACCAGCTGTTTGACTGGCTTGAGTGAGAGGCAAACTTTGCCACCGGTGGGCGACTCCATAGGCGTAAGATCGACTAGCTCGATCTTGGAAATCTTTTCCCCGGCCTCGGCCGATTGCATCATTTTGTAAAAGCCGAGGATCTCCGGGTCGGCGCCCTGGGTGTAGAGGAATGATTCGAGCGTGGTTGTTATCTTTGCCCTCGAATGCAGTTTTGTATTTGTCGGTGAAGGCTTTTTCCTGCACCGGTGTGCCGGCTCGGAGCGAAAGAGAAGCCGTGATGACAAGTGCGCAAAACAAAATGTGGATTTTCATAGGAGTTGATGACGAAAGCCATCCCTGGCGGCTGGAACTGAATAGAACAAGTTAATTCCTGGAAAAAACCGTTGCTGGGATACGTATCGCAAGCTAATTGCTCGGTCCGCCACGCCGGCAGAGCCGATGAACGTTCACGAATATCAAGCCAGGGAATTGCTGCAAAGATTCGATGTGGCGACGACGCGAGGCAAGGTCGCTTCGACGCTGGAGGAAGCGGAACAGATCGCGCGCGAGCTTGGGGATGTCGATATTGTCGTTAAAGCACAAATTCACGCCGGCGGACGAGGGAAGGGGACGTTCAGGAATGGATTCAAAGGCGGAGTTCATGTTCGCAAAACGCCTGAGGAGGCTCGCGAAGTTGCCGCAAAAATGCTCGGACAAATTCTGGTGACGCACCAGACCGGGCCGGCGGGTCGGGTGGTGAACAAGGTGCTGGTTGCCGAGTCGGCCGACATTGCGCGCGAAATCTATTTTGCGATCCTGCTCGATCGAGCCACCGCCGCGCCGCTAGTTGTGGCGAGCACGGAAGGCGGCGTCGAAATTGAAGCTCTTGCAGCAAAGTCTCCCGAGAAAATCATTCGCGAACCGATCGATCCATTAGCTGGTCTGCAGCCGTTTCAGACGCGAAAAGTGGCGAAGCAGCTCGGTTTTGAATCGTCGCAGCTAAAGAACGCCTCCAAATTGTTCGAGGGACTCTATCGGACATTCATCGCCTTCGACTGTTCGATGGTCGAAGTGAACCCTTTGGTCCTTACGACCAAAGGCGAAGTGGTCGCGCTCGACGCCAAATTTAACTTCGACGATAACGCGCTTTATCGGCACTCGGAGATCGCGGCGCTGCGCGACGTTGCAGAGGAAGATCCGCGCGAGGTCGAAGCATCTAAGCACGGCCTGAGTTACATCGGGCTCGATGGAAACATCGCCTGCCTGGTGAATGGGGCGGGTCTGGCCATGGCTACGATGGACATCATTAAATTTTACGGCGGCGAGCCCGCCAACTTTCTCGACGTAGGAGGCGGGGCGACGGAAGAGCAGGTGACCGAGGCATTCAAAATTTTGATCTCCGACAAGAAAGTGAAGGCAATCCTCGTGAACATTTTTGGTGGCATCATGAAATGCGACGTCATTGCGCAGGGAATCATCAGCGCGGCGAAGACCGTGCAATTGTCCGTACCGCTGGTCGTTAGGCTGGAAGGAACCAACGTTGAAAAAGGGAAACAACTGTTGAAAGAAAGCCGTCTGGCCCTGATCGCGGCGGATGATCTCGCGGACGCGGCGCAGAAAGTCGTCTCCGCCGCTAGCGGAAGCTCCAACTCCCAAGCTCCAAATCCCAAGTAAAGGTTCAAATCCCAAATCCAAAATGGAAAGTGCTAAACCGCGCGACCTGGAAGACAGAACGTTCCGGTTTGCGCAAGCGGTCTCGAAAGGCAAAATGAAAATTGGATCGACAATTGCTTTTATCCTCGCATTCGCAGTTGCCGCTTCGGCGGACGATCTGCCAAGAAAAACAAAGACGCCGCGCGAATCGTATCCAAACGTAGACGTCATCTACGATTCAATCACAACGCCTCATGGCGAGCGCCTGCGTGCAATCATCACAAAGCCGCACAACACAAAAGGCAAGTTGCCGGTGATTTTCGTAGCAGGTTGGTTGAGTTGCGATTCGGTTGAAGCACGGGCTGACACGAAAGACGCGACCGGTCTGATTTTTCGAGGGCTCGCCGAATCGCGCGAATGGTGCTTATTTCGAATCGACAAACAAGGCGTCGGCGATAGTGAAGGCAATTGCGCGGAGAACGATTTCGAATCGGAACTCGCAGGCTATGGCGCGGCGTTTCGCGCGTTGAAAAATTACAATTATATCGACGCGAATCGCGTTTACATGCTCGGAATCAGCAACGGCGGCGGCTTCGCGCCGCTGATTCCCGAATCGGACGCGGAGCAGGCGCAGGTGCGCGGCTATGTTTCGGTGGGCGGTTGGGTCAAGACATGGTTTGAGCACATGCTTGAGATCGAGCGGCGTCGCTTCGCCCTCATGGGCAAATCACCCGGCGAAGTAACCGAGCGGATGAAACGCGCAGCCACACTTTACTATGACTGGTTGATCGAAGGCCGCAGCGTTTCCGATATCGTGAAAGAAAGACCACAACTTGCAGAACTTTGGCCTGAGGGAAGGGATCACGCGCATCTTTACGGGAGGCCGCTGAAATTTTACGAAGATTTGCAGAAGCTGAATCTCGCGGCGGCCTGGTCACAAGTAAAAGGTCCGTCGCTGATCCTGCATGGCCAATACGATTGGATTATGAGCCGCGAAGATTCCCAGTTGATGGCGCAATACGTGAATGCGAATAGGCCTGGAGCCGCGCGTTTCGTGGAAGTGCCGGAAATGGGTCATACGGGCCAGCATTACCTCAGCATGGCCGACGCCTTTGCTGACAAAGCCGCACCATTCGATCCCAAAGTGATCAAACTTCTAACTGATTGGTTCAAAGAGCAGCAGGCAAAGACAGGAAGATGAAAATTAGGGCGATTGGATTTGTCGGTATTCCGGTTACCGATTTGGAACGTGCGCGGGAGTTTTACGAAGGTGTGCTCGGCCTGAAAGTTTCCGAAGAAATGATGGGCGGAAAATGGATCGAATATTCGTTAGGCGATGACACGCTGGCGATCGCGAACGTTAGCGAGCAATGGATGCCGTCTGATCAAGGCACGGGCGCGGCGCTCGAGGTGGAAAACTTCGAGGAAGCAATCAAGCAATTGAGAGATCGACGCATACCCTTCGCAGTAGAGCCCTTCGAAACGCCGTGCTGTCACATGGCCGTTGTCCAAGATCCGGACGGGAACAAGTTGATCATCCACAAATTAAAACCTGAAAACGAGAAAGGAGTCTGCACATGATTACAAACGAAGTAGCTTTTATCGCCATCGCCGTCTCTGACAAAGAGCAGGCACGGAAATTCTATCAGGAAACGCTCGAGCTGAAGCCCACGTCGGTCCAAATGGATGGCGCCTGGGTGGAATACGATCTAGGCCCGACAACGATCGGGGTTGGTTGTCATCCGGCATGGAAACCGTCGCGCGAGGGGACAACGGTCGCGTTCGAAGTCGAGGATATCGATGCGGCAATCGCCAAACTCAAAGAGCGCGGCGTTACCTTCGATATCGAGAAGATGGAGACACCGGTCTGCTGGATGGCACAATTCCGCGACCCAGACGGAAACAAACTGGTCGTTCACAAACGAAAGAAATGACGAAGCACCCGCCTTCGCTTCGCTATGGCGCGGCAGGCGAATGACGAATGTCGAAGGAAATCCGAATGCTCAAATGACTAGAGAGCGCAGCGGATTTTTATTGGTGATTCAAATTTCGTCATTAGACATTCGTCATTTCTCCCATGTCCGTTCTCGTTGATAAAAGCACACGTCTCGTAGTGCAGGGTATTACAGGCAGCGCGGGCGCGTTTCACACGCGGCAATGCATGGATTACGGCACGAATGTCGTCGCCGGTGTGACACCGGGGAAGGGCGGACAAATGTTCGATGGCAAAGTGCCGGTGTTCGATACGGTCTGGGAAGCCCGGCAGAAAACCGAATGCAACGCGTCGATGGTTTTTGTGCCCGCGCCGGCAGCCGCCGATTCAATTCTTGAAGCTGTTGATGCAGGCGTTGAGCTGGTCGTGTGCATCACCGAAGGAATACCGGTGATGGATATGATGCGCGTCAAAGCGTTGATGAATGGAAAGAACTCGAAACTGATCGGCCCGAATTGCCCCGGTATCATCACCCCTGGCGCATGCAAGATCGGCATCATGCCCGGATACATCCATAAGCCGGGCAGCGTTGGCGTGATCTCGCGCTCCGGAACGCTCACGTATGAGGCGGTCTGGCAATTGACCTCGCGCGGCTATGGCCAATCGACCTGCATCGGCATCGGCGGCGACCCCATTCCCGGGTTGTCGCACCTGGATTGCGTAAAACTTTTCAACGACGATCCCGGGACGGACGCGATGATCTTGATCGGTGAAATCGGCGGCGCAGCCGAGGAAGAAGTGGCCGAGTGGATCAAAGCGAACTGCAAAAAGCCGGTCGCAGCGTTCATCGCCGGCCTGACAGCCCCGCCGGGACGCCGAATGGGGCACGCCGGAGCGATTGTTTCGGGCGGAAAAGGAACTGCGGCAGGCAAAATCGAAGCGTTGAAAGCAGCGGGAATCGCGATCGCTGATACGCCTGCCACGATTGTCGATACTCTCATTGCGCGAATGAAAGCGTCATCATAAATCGCTGCTCGCGGTGCGCCGGATAATTCGATACGAAATTGCGGAATTGAATGATTGCGAGTATCGAGCAGGAGTTGTAGCCGCGGGCGGTGACCGCGGCAGCGATGCGCGTTGAAAGATTATGCCAGCCGAGGTCATCGCCCTTGGCTACAGCCTCTGCCTTGTGAAGGGAGAGGCGGAACGCTAAACAACTACATTGCCTATGAACATACTCACAATTATTGCCATCACCTGGATCGGAAAGGAATATCGCTTCCTCGGTCTGGATTGGAGTTATCTCATGGTCCTCGGTTTTATTGGGAACGCCCTTTTCTCGATGCGTTTCCTTGTCCAATGGCTCGCGTCCGAACGACAGGGGGAAAGTGTGATTCCGGTGTCGTTCTGGTACTTTAGCATTGCCGGCAGCGCCATGATGTGCATTTACTTCATTTTCCGGCGCGATCCGGTTGGCATCCTGGCGTATCTGCCGAACTCGCTGATTTACATTCGCAATTTGATGCTGATCCGAAAACGCAAATTTGCCTTCACCGCCGCCGCGCCCTCGCAACACCCGCGCGAAGAGGACTAACGAGAACAGGATCAGCCGCCGCTGACGAAAGCGAGCGCTTTTCGCTTCATAATTCTTAATTCATCTCTCTTTCCACACGTCGGCCAGCGGTTGGCTGCGTTGCCTCGTTAGATCTGCGGGTGGGAATAGACACCTAGCTATCGCCTCCTGGCTTTTCGCCCGGTAAATTCCGTGGATGATGAGAAACAAGCCGACTGCAGCGGAGAGAGCGCCACCAATGATCGCCTGCCATGGATACATCCAGCCCTTGAAATAGATCGTGGTGTGGTAAAGCAAGGCGGATCGCGCTGACCTCAAAAAACCTAAGCCGAGCAAAAGCATCATGCCTCCGCATGCGATCTGACCGAAGTCTCGCCTAGTGTTGTGCATTCTATCGCTGATGCGAGCAATGAGTAGGAAGATCAAGAATGCGCAGAGCAAGATCCCGACCGCGATAGCGAATGCTCCGACGAACGTGATGACAAAGTGCGAGAAGGATTCCATGCCGTCGGACGGTTTGCAGATCTAACGCACGGGAGTTAAGCTGCGCCGAACTACTAAGAATGCGGCAGGCGAGCGGAGCCAGACGCTACGGCCAGAGGCACCGTCAGCTTCAACTCCACGTTAGCTAGCCGCTTAATCCTCAGCGAAATAGTCCGAGTCAATGCGCTTGATTTCAACTCTCTTCGCAAGCGTGACGCCGACGTTGTGATCAATCATCAACTCGGCAAGCTGAGCGCCATCAACCAACACGATCGTCGTTTGAATCGAGGCAGCATAGGCGCGCGCGTCGGCAGAGAAACTGGAAGATGTAATGAACACTCCCTTTCGCGCCCGCTGGCCTTGCAGAGCGCCGGCGAATCTTTGAATGTCCGGCCTCCCTACGGTGTTCTCCCAGCGCTTGGCCTGCACGTAAATGATCTCAAGTCCTAAGCGATCCTCCTTAATCACGCCATCAATGCCTCCATCACCGCTGCGGCCGACTACCAACGCTGCATCCTCTTGGGTGCCGCCATATCCCATGGCCGTGAGAACATCGATCACAAGCTGCTCAAATGCTTCCGGGGATATCTGCGCTATCCGTTCGCGCAAGGTTGCAACCAGCGTCGTCCGGAGCTGCAGGTAGCCTTCCTCAATCAGCTCGTTCGGGCGTTCGCGCGTCCGAGGTAGGTATAAATGATGTAGGAGTGGTGGCGCCGACGGCTGCTGTGGACGTGCCGTTGCCCTCACGGAACGAAACGTATTCTGGATACTGATTGAGCGTTGAGATGCTGATCGACGGCGGGTTCGATGCGAGAATCTCGCGCGGCCGCGATTCGTGATTCGGTAAACGCCACGCCGAGGCGACTCGATTAGGCCCGCCGCCTTCATGTGCGTTTTGGCTCAACCGAGACGGTTCTGAAAGGTTTTCGCGCGGCTACTCGGGATTCGCATGACGAGTTCTTCGGGAGTCAGCGCGAAGAACGACGCCAGGGCGTCATGCGTTTGCTGCGAGGAACGCTCTCCAGAAGCCAGATCCTTCAGGATCGGCAACATGACTGTCTGAAAATCAGGTATCGGCATGGAACAATGCTTGTTGGTCTAGCTAACGAAAATTCGGCGGGAAAATCCCGCCTTTAATTGCGGTTCTTTCCGGCCTAATTCGATTTCCTCGGCAGAAATCGATCAGAAGAATGCCGACCATGGCCGCAATTTTACTCGCCCAAGCGAGCGAGAACAAGCCGGCCTGAAAGTTGCTGCTCTGCAGAGCTCAAGGCGACGCTGGGCGCGTTTTAGCACTTGTTGATTCTCCGGCCGGCAGATTTGCTGCTTTCCAATCCATTGCCATGCGAATCCGTGCCCGGCCACTGGGATGATCGTAGAAGATAAATTCCTCCAGCGCCGTCGGATTGAGCTTGCGATAAGTGCCAAGTTTTAGCGCCGCTTTTGCCATCCCATCGGGTTCCCGCGAAGCGTTGAGTCCGAA
The DNA here is from genome assembly GCA_046724585.1 of Verrucomicrobiota bacterium. GTDB lineage: Bacteria > Verrucomicrobiota > Verrucomicrobiia > Chthoniobacterales > UBA10450 > Udaeobacter. The sequence goes on along the minus strand of JBKOWV010000035.1, from coordinate 9,406 downwards.
AGCGTCGGCTTCTCGCTCAGTTACGCGTGTGACGGTGTTGAGAAGCGGGGTGGCGACGAAAAGGAATGTGCTCAAAATCAATACCAGCAGTGGAAGCCCGGCCGGATCGGCTATGCCGCGAACACCCCATTTGTTTCCCCAGCGCCTTACAGCGGAATCAAAGAGAGTGCGAGTAAGGGCAAATCCAGCGAGGATGAAAATTCCGGCATAAGTCAGCAGTTTCGCGCCGTGATTGAGGACGTAGTGGCCCATCTCGTGCGCCATTACCAGGCGAATTTCCGGGAGCGTGCATTGCTTGAGCAGATTGTCGTTCAGCGCAATGCGCGTTGTGCCGAGGAATCCCGAGACATTTGCGCTAACACGCGTGGTCTGACGCGAGGCATCCACTTCGAAAACCTGGACGGCTGGAATTTGATTCGCCCCTGCCATCGCCAGAATCGGGTCTCTGATTTTCGGATCCGCCAGCGGTTTATAAGTATTGAAGAGAGGCTCGATATAGACGGGTGCGATAAAGGCACCGGCGGCCAGAAAGATAACTGTCGCAACGGTTCCCCAGATCCACCATGTGCGCGGTGCACGCCGGAACACGGCGTAGAGAACAATCAGCAGTAATGTCGCGCCGATTAGTGTTACCCCGAGCGCGATCAACTGCTCGCGCAGCCATGGTATGAAACTCTGGGTCGCGAGACCGTATTGATGTTCGCGGTAAAAGAACTGGTACACGGTCAATGGAAAGGTCAGCAAATAGACGACAACCAGATAGGGGATGGCATAGATGCCCACTTGAAATGCCTTAACTGTCGTAGCGCGCTCGGCGAGATTGCGCAGACGCGCTGAAATTCGCGAGGTTAGAAGAACAATCGAAATCCCTGCGGCGAGAAGGAAATTCCAGAGAAGCAGCCAATAACCGCCCTCGAAATATGCGTCGGATCTTTCTCGTTTTTCCGGCGGAACAGTGGCGAGCCACGTCTGAGTTGCGGCGGCTGGATCGAATCGCTTCACGTTTTGTGTTGCTTCTTCCGATGGAGTGGGCGTTGCAGTTTGCGCAGATGCGCTGATCAAAACCATAAGGAAGAGAGAAGCAGCCAGCGAACGGGGAATCAGTGGGTTCATCATCCAGCGATCAATAGAGGATCTTGCGCAAAAGAAAAGCGTGGCTTGCTCCTTTGTGCCCGAGGATCGGCGATAGCCGCGGAAGGCTGATCTCTGGATAACACTCCTTGGGAGGTGCTAAACAAGTCAGCGCCGCGCTTCCCACAGGGAACCGGCTACAGCAAAATGAGCCGCCCGCCTGCAGGCATCGGCTGTGCTTCGCCTTGTTTTAGATGCGCAGCTTTATTAAGGCTGGACTAGCAAATCCGCCCGGTAGAAGATCGGAACATGAAAACGCTTGCGTTGCTGGTTTGCACATCTTTTATGGCAATGTGCGCTGTCGGCAATTTAAGCGCGGAAACCCAACCGGCGGATGTGGAGCGTTACGGGCAGTATCCCACTAATTACAAAGAAATCGTTATGAAATGGCTTGAAACACAACTGATCGATCCGGCGAGCGCGCGCGTGGACTGGATCGAGGAACCAAAACCGGCAGATTTAGGGAAGAAGGGCGAGCATCTCTACGGCTACCTGGTCCATTTTAAAGTCGATGCCCGAAATCGCTTCGGCGCTTACACTGGCAAACAGACTCATGGCGCGCTCATTCGTAACGGTGAAGTGATCAAAGGCACTGGTTTTGGTTTCGCCCGCTGATATGAAAAGCTTGAAAATGAATTCTCGATCGAACTCGTCCGGGCAGATCCTCGTTGTCTTGATCATCCTGCTCGGAGTGATTGGCGCCGGCGCTTGGTGGCTCTTCTCCAATAAGCAAACCATGGCAAAGCAAGGGCGTGAATTTGGGAAGGAGACAATTCAGCGTCTCGTCGTCCAGCATGACCTGAATTTTTTTGCGTCGCGATTGAGCCCGGAAGCTCGCCGGCAATTTCCGCCGTCGATGCAACAAGAGATTATCTCGAAGTTTCAGCAGTTAGGAACACCGGTCGGGCCTATCGACGTGCAGGGAGACATCCAATTTCAGTCTCACTTTTTTGAGCCGAGAGGCAATTTTCATGCACGTCTGAACTACCCGGCAAGACCGGCCGAGATCAATATCAGTGTTTCGCACCCGGTTGGCCGTTGGCAGATTGACGACATCGCGTTTGTCTCCGAGGCCCCACGATAGTTGTAATCCTCAGCACCGCGCTTCCCCACGTATCTCTTTAGCGTCGTTGCAGCCGCCTGGCTGTGTCGAGGCGCTCAGCGCGTCGCCACTCTGCACGGCGACACAGCGCCGTGGCTACAGGAGCAGACGGTCGAGCGACTCCACGCAAATCTGCGACCAGGTTTCCAACGAATCGCGGCGGCCCATCAACTCGGCCCTCGTGCGAAGCGCCAGATTGGTAATCATCGCTTCGCGTTTCTCCACCTTCGGCTCGGCCAACTTGAAAACGTGCACGATACCCAGGTGAACACGACCAACCTCAGTGGTGTCGTCGTTCAAAAGGGCAACTATCCGATCATCGAATGGAGTATCGATTCTAATTTCCTCATTCACCTCGCGCTCGACGCCGGCGCGATAAGCGGCTTCGTCCAAGGCGAAGAACGTCTCATCGGTTTCGTTCATGTGACCGCCGATCCCGATTGAGCCTTTTGCGACGAGCCGCTGCTCGCCCGCCTTTTTTCCGCGCACGTAATGGAGGACTGAGTTCTCGAATGCAACCAGCACGTAGGGGATGATCTGCTTGTATGCTGGATCTCTCTCAGCTTGAGCGCGCGGAAGAAAGAAATTGTTCCCGCGCGAGAGAATCACGCTCAGATATTTTTCCGCCTCGAAGTTGAGTCCCTGAAAACTGCCAAGTTCATCAAACAAACTGCGCTTGATGACCAGGATATTCTCGTCGGGAAGGCTCATACCCGGGAATTCTTGCAGGGGAGGCTGTTAGCCTTTCCTGAATCGGTGCTCGGGAAGCTTTCAGCTTCCCCTACAGAGTACGGACACCGCGCTCGCACTAAAATGAGTAGTTCAGACCCACCTGGGGTCCGAGAAGATTCAGACTTGGATTCGGATCGGTTTGGTCGGCATTAGAAAGATGCTGATATAGAATTCCGGCGTTCACTTTCCAGTGATCGTTGATCATGTAGGAAATACCGGCCGCCGTTAAAATGTTGAAAGTAAAATCCTGGCCCTGGCCGCCTGAAATTTCCGGATGGCTGTCGATCCAACCTAAGCCGAGTCCACCAGAGATGTAGGGAACGAAACGGCAACCTGGCTGAACAAAATTGTAACGCATGCCAAAGTTCAATCCGAAATAGTGGTTCTCGATCCCTTCGAAAATCGGTTCAGCAATGGCGCTGACGTAAAATTGATTGTAACCGCGCAGCCAACTATCACGGTCTACCCCTCCCCACCGTACGCGCCCTGTTAAAAATGCCGCGCCGACCTGGTAATCGCGCGGGGGATTGATGACGCCGAACAGATAACCGGACTCGATCGCGACCTCGAACCGGTGCGGGTCGAATTCGGTTGTGACCGGCTCGGTAGGAGGTTGTGCGATTCCTGCGAATGCTTGCGAGCGAACGAAAAGAAGCACGCAAACAGCTGAGAGGTGAAACCTTTTCATCTGGCGCGCTATCATAGGGTTGGCTGATCGAAATGCAATCAGCGCGTGTTCACTGTCTCTGTAGCGGCGCTCTACTTGCCACGCCGAAGCTTGGCGAAGGCGGGTGAGCGCCGGACGAATCAATGCGACCCCGAACGCTTTCGGGGGCCGCTACAGAATTCGTCAAGATCGGGAGGTAACGGACTCTCCCATTCCATCTCGCTGTCGACCGTCAGCTTGGCGGAATGAAGGGCATGGCGCGGCAATAGTAGTTGCCGTTCGAGTTCGCGCGTCCATCCGGTCTCGATAAATCTGAGATAAAGCTGTTCGTCCGGTCCATAAATTTTATCGCCCACAATCGCGTGACCAATTGAGGCGAGATGCACCCGGATTTGATGCGTTCGTCCGGTGCGCGGGATCGCGCGAATCAAGCTGAATTTGTCGACCTCGCGCGAATTCCTGAGCGGCGCGCCCTCTCCACCGCGAGCGGGCTCTGGTCGCGCCCTACCAGCCGATCTAACGAACCGTCGCTCGACCCGAAATTCAGTCTGCGCAGGCGTTCCAGCAGGGTGAATCGTCTGCTTCAGCCAGATCTCGGATTTTTCGTGTTTACTTTGTCGATCTAACGGAGCGTCGACGACTTTGGTTTCCCATTCCGGCCAGTCCGAAATAACCGCCAGATACTGCTTTCTCAACCGGCGCCGCTGCATGAGCAATCCAAATTTTCGAGCAGCCGCCGATGTTTTTGCGACGAGAATAAGACCGCTCGTTTCGCGGTCGAGCCGGTTTACGATCGATACCTGACCGCCGTTGGCAATTTCAAAGGCGAGCAGTTCGCGCAATTGCTTCCAAAGTGTCGGTGCTGCGCCCGGCTTCGTCGGATGGACAAGAAGAAACGGCGGTTTATCCACGACGACGTAATCGTCCGTCTCGTCAACAATTTTGAAATGAGGTGGCGGCACAGGTGAAACCAAGATGATGATAATAATCCAATGTGCCGCTGAATGACGAATGACGAATTTCGAACGTCGAAGGAATGACCAAATCCCTAATGACGAACCCGAAGCCCGGATTCCTATTTTTTATTCTTTATTCGAGCGTGTTTCGTCGTTCGTGCTTCGTCATTTTCCCTTGATTCGTTGGCTTGACCTTGCTTCCAAAACCGACTTACCTAGACGCTCAGCGGTAACCTAAGGAGCGCGCACGTTGGACCCCAAAGAAATCAAAGATATTAAAGCCATCATCGAACTGATGGAAAAGAACGACCTTTCGGTCTTCGAGATCGAGAAGGAAGGGTTTCGTCTTAAGCTTCAGAAAGGCCCTACCGCTCCGACGACGGCGGCTGCGCCGCCGGCGGTGATTATCCCGTCCCAAACGGTAACAGACACTGCTGAAACTACGCCTGCCGTCCCCAAACCGATCGAAAGCAAGCCTCTGAAAGAGATCGTTTCGCCAATGGTGGGGACGTTCTACCGCGCTGGGGCACCGGACGGAGCCCCGTTTGTGGATGTCGGCAAGACCGTTACCGAAGACACAGTGGTTTGTATTATCGAGGCGATGAAAGTGATGAACGAAATCAAGGCAGAAACCAGCGGTGTCATCGCCGAAGTGGTGGCCGAAAATGGCAAACCGGTGCAATTCGGGCAGGTCCTTTTCCGTGTGCGTTGACGCCTGCAAAACACCGCGGTAGTGCGATGCAGCGCGCCCGGCGGTCGCGCCCTACCAATTCATGTTTGAGAAAATTCTGATTGCCAATCGTGGTGAGATCGCGTTGCGGGTCATCCGTGCCTGCAAGGAACTCGGCATTCGCACGCTGGCGGTTTATTCAGAAGCGGACGTCGATTCGCTGCATGTTCAACTCGCCGATGAATCGATCTGCATCGGCGCAGCGCCAAGCTCGGAAAGTTACCTGAAGATCGATCGGATCATGAGCGCAGCCGAGATTGGCGATGTTGATGCGATTCATCCCGGCTACGGATTTCTGGCGGAGAACCCGCATTTCGCGGAGGTCTGCGAAAGCTGCAACATCAAGTTCATTGGGCCCTCCTCACGCGCGATGCAGGCCATGGGCGACAAAAACGCCGCTCGTATTTTCGCGCGGAAAGCCGGCGTGCCCGTGACACCGGGAAGCGACGGTATTGTCGAGACCGAGAGCGACGCAATCAAGATCGCAAAGAAAATCGGTTACCCGGTGATGGTTAAAGCGTCCGCCGGCGGCGGCGGCCGCGGGATGCGCACCGCCCATAACGAACCAAGCCTTCAATCTGCTTTCCATAGTGCGCGTCACGAGGCGGAGAAAGCTTTTGGAAACGAACAGGTTTACATCGAGAAGCTCATCGTCAATCCACACCACATCGAATTTCAAATTGTTGCCGATAGTCACGGACACATCGTTCACCTCGGCGAACGCGATTGTTCCATTCAGCGGCGCAACCAGAAGGTGATCGAAGAATGTCCATCGCCGCTGATGACAGCAGGGCTTCGCAAGAAAATGGGAAATGCGGCCGTGAAACTGGCCAAATCGGTCGGATACGAAAATGCGGGCACGATCGAGTTCCTCATCGATCAGGATCGATATTTTTATTTCATCGAGATGAACACCCGCATCCAGGTGGAACACACGATCACGGAAGAGGTTTACGGGTGCGACCTGGTGAAAGAACAAATCCGCATCGCCGCCGGCGAACCGCTTTCCCCGCACGTCGCGCATGCAACTCCGCGGCTGCATGCCATCCAATGCCGCATCAACGCCGAGGATCCGGAGAAAGATTTTCAATCGTCGCCGGGCCGGATCGCTTTTTATTACGCGCCCGGCGGCCGTGGAGTTCGAATCGATTCGCACGTTTATACCGGCTACACGGTTCCGTCATTCTACGACTCGTTGATTGCGAAAATAATCACCGTCGGCGCGACACGGATTAATGCGATCGAGCGCATGCGCAGGGCGCTCGACGAGTACTACATCACCGGCATTAAGACCACGGTGCCATTTCACGCTGCGATCATGCGAAATGGTGACTTCCGCGACGGAAAATACGACACCAGTTTTATCGAGCGCGTGATGTCGACGGGCAAACTCGAACTAACATCCCCGTCGATTCGGTTGCATGAATAAACTGCGATGCGCCGACTTGCCTGCTGTAGCGTGCGCTGGCGCGTAATTTATGAGGACGCTAGACGATTGCCATCTCTACGGCATCATTGATCTCGGCTACGTCGAAAAATCGAATGCAGTTCGCGTCGCTGAAGCAATGATCAAAGGCGGCATTGATTTGGTCCAGCTTCGCGGAAAGAAACAGTCCATCGACGAGCTGGTCGATCTTGCGGAGGAGCTGCACGAATTGACCTCCCGATCTTCCACGCCGCTAATTGTGAACGATCACGCCGAGGTTGCGAGCAAAGTCCCGGTTGAAGGCGTGCACGTTGGGCAGGAAGACGACTCGATTGAGGTCGCGCGGCGCAAAGCAGGTCGCGCGGTGGCGGTGGGAAAATCAACGCACAGTCTCGAGCAAGCTCACGCAGCGCAGCGCGAAGGCGCCGATTACATCGGCTTCGGTCCGATCTTCGCGACGCCGACCAAGCCGGATTACGAACCAATCGGACTCCAGGATATAAAACAGACGCATCTCGATGTAAATCTCCCGATCTTCTGCATCGGCGGAATCAAGCTCGATAACCTCACGGAAGTGATCGCCGCCGGCGCGCGTCGTGTCGCGATTGTATCCGGCTTGCTAAAAGCGCCGGATATTGCTGCTTACGCAGGCGAAGCAAAACGCCTGCTTGCTTCGACATTCGACATTCGTCATTCGAACTTCTAGTCATGTCTGTTCTCGTTGTAGGCTCCATCGCACTCGACACCGTTAAAACTCCCGTCGAGGAGCATTCGGATTTGCTAGGCGGCTCAGCGTGTTATGCGGCGCTCGGCGCAAGTTTTTTCTCGCCGGTTCGGCTCGTCGGCATCGTGGGCGACGACTTTCCCGAGTCCGAGTTTGAATTTTGGAAATCGCGCAAGATCGATAGCGAAGGCGTGCAACGTGTGAGCGGCGAAACCTTCCGCTGGTCGGGCGAATATTCATGGGACCTGAACACGCGCGAGACGCGCTCAATCGCGCTCAACGTATTCGAACATTTCAAGCCGGCCTTGCCAGAATCGTATCGCCAGACCGATTTCGCTTTGCTGGCCAACATCGCACCTTCCTTGCAATCGCATGTCCTCGATCAAATGGAGCGCCCGCGTTTCGTCGTGGCTGACACGATGGATCTTTGGATCGAGACAACCAAATCGGATTTGGACGCGCTGCTTCGACGAGTCGATCTTCTCATCCTGAACGACAGCGAAGCGCGCGAAATAACGAAGGAAACAAGTCTCATCAAAGCGGGGCGATGGATCCGGAAGATGGGGCCGCAGTATGTTGCAATTAAAAAAGGCGAGCACGGAGCCCTGCTTTTCGGAGAAGGCGATCAGTTCTTCAGTTGCGGCGCGTATCCGCTCGAGGACATTCACGATCCAACCGGGGCAGGGGACACGTTCGCTGGCGGTATGGCTGGATATCTCGCGGGCACGGTCAAAAAGGTCCACTTCAACGATCTGCGCAAAGCCATGATTTACGGAAGCGTCCTCGCGAGTTTTTGCGTGGAGAAGTTCAGCCTCGAACGCCTACGCACCCTTTCGATAGAGGAAATTGCTAAACGCTACGAGACGTTCAAATTGATGAGCCAGTTTGAGGTGCCGGTTTGATTCCAAGCTCTTTGCTTTCTCTCGCAGTCGTCAGGCGCGCGGCACTTGTCGTTGCCGTTCTTTGCGTCGCGATTGTCAATCTCGGCGCGAGCGGTGATTGGATTGTCCTTGAGAATTGTCGCCTCATCCTGAATCCGGCGAACGACGGGGATAGTTTTCACGTTAGCGCCGGCAATGAGGAATACATTTTTCGTCTCCATCTTATTGATGCGCTCGAAACGGAGGGGATGGAGCCGCGGCGGCTGATCGAGCAGGCGAAATACTTTGAGATCACTGTGCCACAGGCGATCGAAGTGGGAGAAGCGGCCAAAGCGTTCACGCGGGAGAAACTGGCCGAGCCGTTCACCGTGTTTACGCGCAGGTCGGACGCGATGGGTCGCAGTAAAAACGAGCGACTCTATGCGTTTGTGCAGACAAAGGAGGGCGATCTTGGGGAGCAGTTGGTTCGTAACGGGCTAGCTCGATTTCATGGCGTCAAAGTAATTCCGCCTGGGTCCTCTGGTTCGCTGCCAGAGCGGCAGAAACTTCAGCAATTCGAAGACGAAGCGAAGCAGGAGAAAATCGGAGGTTGGGGGATCAATGTCGGCCGACTTAACGAGCGCGCCAAAAACCCAAATGCCTATAGTTTTTTCACTCTTGGAAGCAAAGATATGAGCGAGACGCTCCCGCTGGGCAAGATCGACATCAACACCGCGACAGAAGAAGAACTGAAGACGATCCCCAGCATCGGGCCGGTGATGGCGAGAAAGATTATTGAAGCGCGACCGTTTAGAAGCGCTGATGATCTGAGACGAGTGAGTGGGATTGGCGACAAAAAATATGCCAAGATCCGCCCATATTTTAAGTGAGCGATCTGGATCACGAGCAAGAGCACAAGCACGAATAGGAGGGAAGCGCGCGCCCGTGGGGATTCGAACCTCAAACCTTCTGATCCGTAGTCAGATGCTCTATCCAGTTGAGCTACGGGCGCCCGGAGCAGGCTAATTTGCGGAGGAAGGCGGAACCGTCAAATAAAGCGCAGAGAATGAAAAAAATT
>JBKOWV010000012.1:0-10807 GCA_046724585.1 Verrucomicrobiota bacterium | reverse complement strand
ATTCGCCGATGCAACATTCACGGCGCGCAATGGAAGCGTTTCCAATTTCTCCGCGACGTTTAATCCGATCTTTCTTTGGGAATTGAGTCCGAAGCTCTTGTTCGAGGGCCGGCTCGAGATCGAGCCCAGCGGCAGCGGCACTAACCTCGAGCTTGAGTACGCTCAACTGACTTATCTGCTCAACGATTACATCGCCTTTGGCGCGGGAGAATTCTTAAGTCCGAGCAATGTGTTTGTAGAACGCTTCGAGGCGCTTTGGATCAACAAGCTTCCAGATCGACCGCTCGCGGTCTACGACGGGATCCTGCCAGAGAGGTCCTTCGGCCTTCAAGTACGTGGAGGAATTCCTCTTGGCCCGATGCGCGCCAACTACGCCTTCTATGTCTCCAACGGTCCCAACCTTAACGCGTTCGACGCCACCCGGGCCGGGACGCTCGAGTTCAATAACTTCAGCGATAACAACGACGACAAGGCGGTTGGTGGCCGCATCGGTTTTCTTCCTCTGCCGGGAGTAGAAGTTGGTTACGGTTTTGAAACTGCGAAGCCCGGGACGCAAGGCAGTTCTTTCGCGCACGTCCGCTCGCTTCTGCAATCGGTTGACCTAAACATCACACGCAATTCCGATTTGCTGAAAGGTCGGATCGATCTGCACGCGCAGTACGCGTGGAGCGAAGTCGATCGTGCCGTTTACGATCCGACTGGTGATCTCGGATTCGGTCCCCTCGCCTTCGAAAGCAAGCGCGACGGCGGCTACGCCCAGATTGCATATCGGCCGACCATGGTGCCCGTCGATTTCCTCAGAAATCTGGAACTGATTCTCCGCTGGGATCACCTCGGTCGTGCTCCGAGCGGACTTGGTGCGCCGCAGGAAGAACGCTGGACGCTTGGGCTCGATTACTGGCTTTGGCCGAATACTGCGCTGAAGCTGGCCTACGAATGGGATAACCCGCACGGGCAACCCAATACCAACGCCTTTCTTTTCCAGGCAGTCATGGGTTTTTGAAATACGAACGAAATGAAAGCAATGGACTATCAACACTTCGCTCTGATCTCGCTTCTAGTCATCGCTGCTGCCGACTTGGGCTGGAACGCGCTCGCCGGACCAACGGAAACGCAATCGCATTCGAACGATGTAGCTGCCAGCAGATCCCGAAATGAACCCAGCGGCGAGGAGCTCTGGTCGAACAACTGCCAGCGCTGTCACAACCTTCAATCTCCGGCGATGGACAGCCCTGCGCAGTGGGAAATCATTGTCCATCACATGCGGGTCCGCGCCAATCTCACCGGAGCTGACCAGCGCGCGATCGCAGAATTCCTTAAATCGTCATCGCACTGAAGCGGGCGCAATTCCGGATTTCACGAGAATCCGAGCGACGACCGGACTCTTCAGGGTGCGGCCAAGATCCAGTCAGGGGGGAGAGTTGGACTGACAGCGCTGCCAATCCGAACACTGTTGTTCAGGTACCACAGGACCGTTACTCCCGTGCTCGGATTGTAAAGCACATAATCGGGCCTGCCGTTCCCATCGAAGTCGGCCGCTCCCGTCAGATTATATCCTGGCGCAATCGTTGGCCCATACGCGCTGCCGATGAGGGTCGTGCCAGACAAATACCAGATCGCAGTCTGACGCGTCGTCGGATTGAAAAGCAGATAATCGGACTTGCCGTCCCCGTTAAAATCCGCAACACCCACTAGGCTCCAGGCCGCAGGAAGAGTTGGACCGACAGCGCTGGCAACGCGAACATTGTTGTTCAGATACCAAATCACCGTTTGCTGACTGCTCGCATTGTAAAGGACGTAATCGGGCTTTACGTCGTTGTTAAAATCGCCGGTCGCCACCAGTGCCCAGCCACTAGGCGGCGTCGGACCGAAGGCACTGCCGGTAAACATCACTCCCGAGAGATACCAGATCGCCGTTTGGCGCGTAGTGGGTTTGAACAGGGCGTAATCTGGGTGGCCGTCGCGATTGAAATCGGCCACACTGACCAAGCTCCAGCCCGGCAGAAGGGGTGAACCGACCGCGCTGCCAATCCGAATACTGTTGTTCAGATACCACGCAACCGTGCCTCGCGTGTTCGTGTTGTAGAGCAGAAAGTCCGGCTTACCGTCGCCGTTAACGTCAGTCGTCGGAGAACTCGCCAGGTCGTAACCAATGACGTCGAGATTGACCCCTTCCGGCGATGTTGCCGCGACGTCGGAAAATTGTCTTGGACAGCCAAACGCATTCTGGACGAACGGATGCGCTTGAGGGCACGGTCTGCTCAACCAATCACCGAAATCGAAGTTCGGATTCTGATTGAAATTGACGATGTTGGTGCTGCCGCCGTTGATCGAAAAATAGCGGTCACCGATCGAACTCGTATTTCTGACGCCACGGGAGGCCCAACTAAACAGGTCTTGCGGCCGGAGGGGTATGCCAGGGATATTTAAGAATGATCCAAGACCAATGACCTGGTCAATTTCGTGTTCAATGAAATGCTGTCCGTCGAAGTTGCTCCCACTGGGAGGCCGGTTGAACTGAAACGGAGCCGCCGAACTAAGCGTAACGATTCCATCGAACGGTCCGCCGGCGCCGACTGTGCCGTTTGCGAACATGGCCGGCCGCGTGTTCAGGCCCACCGCTCGCCCGTCCGCGCTCGTCGGGAAGATACTGGTGGATAATGCATTGCCCGGCAGACTCGCGTTCGCGAGAATGTCGTTGTTCGTCTTTGCATCCTCTTTCAGCGCACGGATGTAAGCGTTCCACGGAACTGTGTAATACACCCAGTCACTTGCCGAGATCTGTCCCGACGGGAAGGGCGTGCCGTTTGGAAGAGTGGTCGTGTAGCGGAAAAGAATCTGGACCGTGATTGGATCGCGGAACAGCGACTCGTAAATCGAGATGGCTCGGTTGATCATGGCCTGAATTGCCGCCGCATTCGGATGGCTCGTAATCGAGCCTCCGAACGTTGGGTGAATGGTCAACCCGGCGGTAGCCACCGTCTCGGCCGTCATGACATCCGAGTTTTCCCTGGTACCGGCCGCATCATAGGCGCGCACCCGATAGTAATAGGTGGTGCCCCGATTCAACTCGGTCACAACCCATTGGGTCACCTTGCCCACATCCAAGTCGCGATAACCGTTTACATAGCTGCTAAATGAGCTGCTCGTGGAGACATCCAGCCGATAGCCGGTCGCGCTGTTTACGCTGTCCCAGTTCGCCGTAAAGGTGCTGCGCGTCGGCGCCGGTACTTGGAGCGAGTCTATTGCAGCTTGTGCTGGGATTTCGCTGACATTTGCTAACTCAAGTGCTCTTTGCGGCTCCATCGGCGTCCCATGCGCTCCGGCAGCTGCTTCGAATGCAGGCGAGGCGGGAGGAACACGATCTGGCCCTGTCGAACTTGTCTCGCCGCCGAGCGCGGCGAGTGCCACCACGATCCCAACAGCAAAAATAATTGAACCCCTTATTGGAAAGCCGCGGCCTTGCATCGTTTCCCCACGAAAACCGCCAGTTTATGCGAAGGATCGCATCGCGCAAATCGAAAAAACCAGACCAATCAGTCGGTCTGGTTGCGAGCCCGCGTTCGTCACATCCGCCCGCGCCGTTGGTAGAATTGGTAACGCGCAATGATTGACTCAACATACTTCCGCGTTGCGGGAAAATCGATGTTTTGGAGGAACTCCCGCACCGGAATTGGGTCGACCGTATCTCCACCGCTCCAGCGCTGCGCCCGGCTGGCGCCGGCATTGTATTCCGCCAGCGCAAAGGGTATCGGGTCCGATTGCGCTTTCCAGCGTTCGAACGCCCGGCGCAAATACCAGGCGCCGGCTTCGAGATTTATCTTTGGATCGAAAAGCTGTTCGACACGGAAGTTGTCGATCTTATTTTCGCGGGCCCATTCGTCGGCCGCTTTCTCGCTCACTTGCATCAGCCCGCGCTCGCCAGCACTGCCATGTTTCCTTGGATCAAACCGGCTTTCGCGCCAAACAACCGCCTTCACCAGCATCGGGTCGAGATGATGTTCTATCGCGACAGAACGAATCAGATGATCGTACTGATGAAACCGGGCCGGACTCATCCATTCGTAAAATGTGTAAACAGGATCGCCCGAGCGCGCCGCCAGATAAACAAAGCCCGCCGCGAGGGCAAGCAATACGCAAAGAATCAGTTTAAACAGAAATCGAATCATTCAGTCCGTGCCAGCCTCGCCCGGCAGTGAAGCAAAGGCGCGTGCTCCTCTAATCATGCTCGTGCCCGAAATCACCTTCATCGATAAAGATCGATTATGAGCATGAGCATGATTACGAGGAAGGATCAATCCACGCAATTGTCTCGCGATCAACTCGCGAAAGCTTTCGGAGTCAATTAAATTCCAGCTCAATGGCATGATGAGGTTGGCTTACGCTCGGGTAGTTATTGACCGCGCGATCCATCGGGAACTCGATTATCTGATTCCCGAAACATTGGCGGAGCGAGTCGGCGTCGGATCGCGGGTCCGCGTTCCATTCCGCGACAAATCCGGTCTGGCTACCGTCGTCGCCCTGCTGGAGCAAAGCGAAGCAAAAGGTATCCGGCCGATCGAGGCAGTCGTAGGCGAAGCGCCCATCGTGAGCGAGCCAATGCTCGAGTTGGCGCGCTGGATCAGCGGCTACTATTGCTGCCCGATCGAAACCGTGATGCGCAGTTTGCTGCCCCAGGTGATCCGGCGCGCTGAAGTCGGCTGGAAGAAACAGCTATTTGTCCAGCCCGGCCGAAAGATCGACAATGCAGAAATCGACAAGTTGCGAAAGCGCGCCCCGCGTCAGGCGGAACTCCTTGAAGCAATCTCCCGATTGGACGCACCCCTCCGCGCGACCGAACTTCTGCGCCAGACATCTCTCGATAACCAGACCTTGCGCGCTCTGGTCAAACGCGGCCTCGCGGAGCTGCGCGAAGAAGCGGTGATCCGCGATCCCCATGCCGACGACCAGTTCATCGCAACGTCGAACCTCATTTTGAACCAGGAGCAATCGGGCGCGCTCAGCGAAATTACTCAGGCGCTTGATTCGCCGAAAGATGCGCGCGCGCTTTTGCTCCACGGTGTGACCGGCTCCGGCAAGACCGAAATTTACTTGCAGGCGATTCGCGCCGCGCTCAACCGCGGTCGCACCGCGATTGTGCTGGTCCCGGAAATTTCGCTTACTCCGCAAACGGTCGAGCGTTTCAAAGGCCGCTTCGCCGAAGCGCAGGATGCGGTGGCGGTGTTGCACAGCCATTTATCCGAGGGCGAACGCCACGATGAATGGCACAAGATTCATTCCGGTCGCGCCCATATTGTGATCGGCGCCCGCAGCGCAGTGTTCGCGCCGCTGAAAAACCTCGGACTGATCGTGGTGGATGAGGAACACGAGACAACTTACAAGCAGGAGGAAGCGCCCCGGTATCACGCGCGCGATATCGCTGTTGTCCGCGCCAAGATCGAGAAGTGTGTCGTGGTTCTGGGCAGTGCCACGCCGTCGCTCGAGAGTTATCACAACGCGACCACTGGCAAATATCGACTAGCCACTCTTGCCCAGCGCGTGGATGAAAAGCAGATGCCGCTGATGCGCATTGTCGATCTTCGCCAGGAACGCCGGAAAGAAAAAGCCGCCGCGATTTTGTCGGAAAGATTGCGCGCCGCGATTGCCGATCGTTTGGAAAAACGCGAGCAGACAATCCTTTTTCTGAATCGGCGCGGCTTTTCCACTTCGCTGCTCTGCAGCAATTGCGGCGAAGCGCGCAACTGTCCGAATTGCAGCGTGGCGCTCACCTTTCATCGGCATCCAGCAGCTGCCGGACGGTTGAGCTGTCACTTGTGCGGGCATACCGCAGCCGTGCCGAGGAAATGTCCGGCTTGCGGCAAGGACACGCTGATCTACGCCGGTTTCGGCACGGAGAAAGTCGAATCAACTGTGGCGCAGATTTTTCCGAAGGCGACCGTCCGCCGGATGGACGCGGACTCCATGACGCGCAAGGAAGCGTATCGGGAAACCTTACGAAATTTTCGCACCGGTAAGATCGATATTCTGGTCGGCACGCAAATGATCGCGAAAGGCCTGCATTTCCCGAATGTGACGCTCGTTGGGATCATCAATGCTGATCTCGCCCTGCATCTCCCGGATTTCCGCGCGGGCGAACGCACCTTCCAGCTTCTCACCCAGGTAGCCGGGCGCGCCGGGCGGGGTGAAACGTCGGGCGAAGTGTTTGTGCAGACTTACACCCCTTTTTCCCCATCCATTCAGTTTGCGCGCCATCACGATTTCGCTGGCTATTTCCAACAAGAACTCGAGTTTCGCGAGCGCTGCGATTTCCCGCCGTTCAAACACGCGATTTTGATCACCGCGCGCTCTGCGCATGAAGGACGGGCAAAATTGTCAGCCGAAACGTTAAGGCGCCGTCTGAAAGAAGCGCTGCCGGAAGAATTCATTTTAGGCGACGCAACACCGGCGCCGCTCGAAAAACTACAGGGGCAATTCCGTTTTCACATTCTGATCCGCGGCGAAGCGATCATGCGTCTGAGCCGGCTCGTCCGCGAGACACTCGATAAATTGCCGTTTCCAGAAGATGTGACCGTTGCGGTCGATGTCGATCCTTATCAGTTATTGTAGCCGCGACCGTGTGAGCGGCGATTTGTTATGCGTTCGGCTGTATTGGTAACTCTTTTAGAGTCATCCAATGTCTTATTTTCGGTGTGTAAAACGAGCGCGTAACTGCGCGACGCGTTTTCATGTCTTCCATCTGCTCAGAGATCAATCGGAACTTGCCTGACCGTTCGACAGAGTAAGTGCGCACACATCGAGTAAGTCCTTCATCATTGTGCTCGACATCAATGCCGTTGAACGTGCGAAATTCCCAATCGATCTTTGTTAGGCGACCGTTCCGTGCGTAATTGTACGTCAGCAGGAACAGCCAATCGCCGGACACCGAATCGATTTCCCTTTTTACGCGTGAGGACCCGTCAGCTAAGCGTTCGAATGTGTAGGAGTCATACACGTTCTCGGGCTGCTTGCTTTCGAACTCGTGACGATCCATCGCATGCCAGCTTCGACGCTGGAAGTTCTCGCCTGTGCTGGTTTCATAGTAGATCGTATCAGCCGAAAGGACTGCGCAAATTGCGAAAGACGCAGTTATGATACTCGTGACACGCATCGAGGACTGTGAGGAACAAGTTCAACCGCACGCGGCCCATTGCAAATAGCGGGTCGAGAAACAACGCAATTCATCTTCCTAGCGACGGCAGCGGCAAAGCGCGGCCGTACTCGGAAGTTTTACCGCGCATCTCGAAGTAGCGGTACGCTTCGAGAGCAACTTCGCTGAGGGCACGCTCGGCAGCTCTTTCGTCGTGGTCGTAAGCCGTCATCACGCTGATGGCAAACGGCCGGTTCTGCGCATAAACAATTCCTGAATCGGTTCGCACGCCTTCCAATTCCCCAGGCTTGTTGGCTACCTGAACATTGTCGGGCAATAAGCGAGGAATGTAGCTATCCTTCTTTATGGTCGATAGCTGTTTGATGAACGCCGAGGTCGCTTGCTTGTCTAGCGCCTTCTCTTTGTAAATCGCTTCCAACAGCCGGACCATTTCCTGGGGCGTCGCGACATTTTCATCGCCGCGTCGAGCGGCTACGATGTCCATCATTTTTCGGCGCAGCATCATTTTCGACAGCCCGAGGCCGCGCAGCATCGCGTTGACGTTATCCTTACCTACACGCTCGATTAGAATATTCGCGGCGGCGTTGTCACTCACAGCGACGATGAATTGAGCCAGATCGCGGTTGGTAACGTGCGTGACGCTGGGAGTGAGACCCGCCATGATCCGGCTGTCTTCGACGAGGTCTTTGGGGTCGACGGTGTAAATGTCATCCAATCTGGCTTTTCCCTTCGCTCCGGCGCGGGCTTCCTGATCCTGACGATATAATTCCAGCAGGATCGCGATTTTGATTGAGCTCGCAGCGGGAAAAACGCGATCGGCGTTGCGCAAAAGAATCCAGCCATCGGTGAGATCGAGAATGGCGACGCCCATCACGCCATCGAGCCGCACGGCGATTTCCTCAACGCGCGTCTCCAGCTTTTTCCAGAGCAAATCGCTGCCAGTGTCGCTCGGAACTGCCTTGGGTTTTTCCTCGCCGAGAGCACTGACCGCGAATGTTATCACCATTGCGAATGCGACGACCTTCATTGTCATTCGGGTCTAATCCGATTTCGGGTTATTTCTCCAGCACAAAAAACAGCAAACGACGCAGCGCGTTGTCGAACCACGGATTTCCGCTTTGACGTTAGGGAGACGGCCCACAGGACCGTGACTACAGGTCGTTGGGCGGGCCTCTTAGCTTTAGCGTTTGATCATTTTCGGAACAGTCGCCTTGGCAAGGCTGGTGAATGCGGCCACTGCGCTATTCGCGGCCGAATCGCTCAGCCGCAAGAGACCGATATCCAGTCCGAGCTTTTTTCCCTGCAGCCGTATCGCCTTTAATTTCAGACTTTCTCTTCCTCGTAATGCGATCTTCGGCATCAGCGTTGCCGCTTGCAAAGGTGCGAGCGAGCGAAGCAACGTTTCAATCGCGTTGATCTCGGCCACCATGTGGGGACGGACGTGGTGTCTTCGACAAATTTCATCCGTCATCCTGCGCATCACAAAAGTATCCGGCAACTGAAGGAGGCGTTGGCGGTCCAGTTGCGAAAAATGAACCACCCGCCGCTTCGACCATGGGTGGTTCTCGGCCACGATTAGGGCAAATTCATCCGTGCAAAGGCGCTCGTAGCGCAAGTTGGGCGAGTGGCGGGTGAGAAAACCAAGACCGACGTCCATTCGGCCCTCTTCCAGCGCCGTCTCGATCTCGGTGGATGAGATTTCTTCCACGATAATGCTGATCGCAGGATGATCGGCCGCAAAAGAGCCAAGAAGATGCGGCACGAGCGGGACGTTCAGTACCGGAATAACCCCCAAATGAAGCTCACCGCGTAATTGTCCCGGTTCGCTGTTTAGTTCCTGAAGAAAATTCTCCAGCTGATGAAGAACCGCGCGGGCGTGCTCCTGAAAAATCATACCTCGGGGGGTAAGCAGAATCCGCTTTCCTCGGCGCTGAAACAGAGGTACGCGAAGACCCGCCTCCAAATCTCGCATCTGTTGGGAAACACTCGGCTGGGAAATTCCGAGCCGGTCAGCCGCGCGGCTAAAGCTTCCAGCTTCGGCGACTGCGAGAAAATAACGCAGGTGGCGGATATCCAAAGGCTCCTGCATGGGAAAGGAATATTGTCCGGCGGGCCGGCCAAATGCAATCAAGAGCTTGATTCAAGGGAAGGATTCTGCTTCCATAGGCAAAACTTATTGTGCTATTTCCAAAACCTCTGAAGACGAAATGATTCAAGGAAAAGTGAGCGCCGTCGTCGTGCTTGGCGTTTTGCTCATGGCTGGTTGCGATAAAAATCCTGCCTCCAGCGATGCCAATTCCAATAAAGTCCGGATCGGCTACATCGGGTTGACCTGCGAAGCTCCGATTTACGTCGCTTACGAGAAGGGCTTTTTCAAGGAGGAGGGACTTGAGCCTGAACTCGTGAAGTGCAACTGGTCAACTTATAAAGACGCACTGGCGCTCGGCAGCTATGACATCACTCATCATCTGGTGATGTACTTCCTGAAGCCGATCGAACAGGGTTTGGATGTAAGATTCCTGGCCGGAATCCACCGTGGATGTCTACGCGTGCAGTCAGGCGTGAATACGAATATTCACACGATTGAAGATTTAAAGGGAAAGCGGATCGGAGTTCCGGGAATGGGCACCCCCCCTTTTGTCTTCGCAAACCGGGTCTTCGGAACGCACGGCATTGATGCCGGAAAAGATATCACTTGGAAGGTTTTCCCGGCGGGTGAACTGGGCCTGGCACTGGATAAGGGTGAAGTCGATGCCGTGGCCAACGCGGAACCAATCGGCAGCTTGCTCATGGCGGAGGGCAAGGTAAGGAACATTGCCGACCAGATGACGGACGAGCCATATAACCAGGAATATTGCTGTGAGGTAATCGCGAACGGAAAATGGGTCGACGCCAACCCAAAGAGAGCAGCAGCGGCCACGCGCGCCATGTTAAAGGGCGCCAAGTGGGTCGAAACCAATCCCAAAGCGGCCGCGGCTCTCTCGGTTGAAAAGAAATATCTCGCCTCAACCCCTGAATTGAACACGGTCGCCCTCGCGCGCTTGCGATACATACCGACGGTCAGAATGGCTGAAGAGTCCGTCCACACAGCCGCCAGGGAAATGAAAGTTGCGAAGATGCTTTCTCCCGAGACCGATACCGAAGCGCTGGCCAAACGTGCCTTCATGCATCTTGACGACGTTACCGACGATTGGATCAAAACCCTCGAGGTAGAAAAAGTCGCTGGCGGACAGGTTGCGCCAAACGAAGACATTCGCTTGTATGCGGCATTGCTGACGAGGGATACAGAAGATTCATGTTGCCGAAGACAAATGTTTGATCAACCAGATCAGGATGCTCCGAACCTGGCCGACCCTGACGCACCATGTCTTTCGAAGACGATAATCGCCAACGAATGAACGGGGTAGACGAACTCAAGCCGCAAGCTTCTGTTAGTCGATGACATCCTCCAATGGGAACGAGGATGCAGTCGCTCCTCCGCCTTTGGTGGAATTACACCACTCGACCAGCCCGCCCCCTTCCGTAGGCGCAAGCTTGCGAACACTGCTGACGTTTTCGTCAGCCGTCGCTGTAGCTCTTGCCGTTCATCTGTTTGTTTCCAAAAACGAACCGCCGCCCGAAACCCGTTCCTACACGATTTTCCTTTGCGCCGTTCTCGCG
>JBKOWV010000054.1:0-3060 GCA_046724585.1 Verrucomicrobiota bacterium | reverse complement strand
ATGTCGTTCGCGGCGGCGATCTGCTCGATGGTTTGTGATGGAATTGCCACAGGCAGATGGCAAACTTATCCGCGCCGGACGAATTGAAAACATGAAGATATTGTTCTGGATCCTGGGGAGATGCGCTGCGGTAGCGGCTTTGGCGCGCAGGAGGCTGTCCCGTCCGACCAATCGTGGGGCGATGTGGAGGCCTCCCGTCCAAGTCACTCTCCCGATGCTCACAATTTTCGCCGCGGCATTTTTCATCGCGCCCGCAACCGCTCAAGCGCGCGACGTCATTCACAAAGGCGACGTAGTTGTCGTCCCATTACGAGGCGAAGTTGCACCTTCTCTCCTGGCATTTCTGCGGCGCGCGGTGAAAGCAGCCGAGAGCAACGAAGCCTCAGCGATCATTTTCGAGATGAACACATACGGCGGGCGACTCGATGCTGCAGCCGATATCGTGAACGCGCTCAATCAAACAAACATCCATACCTACACATTCATAAACACAAATGCCGGTTCTGCTGGTGCAATTATCGCCATCGCCACGCGACACATTTTTATGGCGCCCGTGAGCGCAATTGGCGCCGCCGCTCCGATCCTGCCAACGGGCGAAGACCTCCCCACCACAGCCCGGGAAAAGACGATTTCGTATTGGTCTGCGCTGATCCGTGGCTCCGCGATTAAGAACGGGCACAATCCCGACATCGCCGAGGCTTTCATGAACAAAGACAAGGAAGTAAAAATCGGCGACCGCGTCGTTCATCCCAAAGGAGCGGTGCTCACTCTTAACGCTCAGGAGGCAACCGAACGGATCAATGGCAAACCGCTGCTCGCGGAAGGCGTCGCCGATTCAATTGTTGATCTAACCAAAAAAGCCGGACTCAAAGGGAACGTTGTCGCGATCGAACCGACCGGCTTTGAACAAGTCGCTTTTTGGATCACTGCGCTTGCGCCTTTGCTCCTGCTGGGTGGAATTCTTGGCGCTTATCTCGAGTTCAAAATCCCGGGCGCGACCGTGCCCGGAATCATCTCCGCAATCTGCTTCGCGCTCTTTTTTCTCGGCCATTATCTGGCCGGTCTGGCTGGCTGGGAAGTCGTCGCGCTCTTTGTTCTCGGGATCGTGCTCGTCTTGATCGAAATTTTGTTTTTTGCGCACACCACCATTGTGTTCGGCGTCGTAGGCGTTTTCCTCATGCTGGCTTCGTTGCTCTGGACGATGATCGACCGCTACCCGGGCCAAGATTTCTTCCCGACTGGTAAAATGCTCGCCGTGCCATTGCTTAACATGTTTATCGCGCTCATTAGCTCACTCATTATCATAGCGCTGCTCGCGCGTTATTTGCCGCGCACGAGTATTTACCGGCGCTTCGCGCTGATCGATTCAAATCCGCCCGGCCCATCGCTCGCCGGTGCGCCGCGGCAATTCGTGACCGCGCTTTCGCTGACGCCGGGAATGGAGGGTACGGCAGTCACCGTTTTGCGACCGAGCGGCAAAGCGCGTTTTGCCGACCACGTTGTCGATGTTGTCACCGAAGGCGAATTCATCGCCCCGCAAACACCGGTCACTGTGATTCAAAGCGACGGGATGCGAGTGGTGGTGAAGAGCGCAGCGGAAGGCTGAACAGCCTTTAGCCGCCGGCCACGACGCGAACAACTTCGATGCGGTCGCCTTCGGCTAATGATCGCTTGGGCCACTCGTGCCGATGTACGGCCAGGCCATTGTGCTCCACCAGGACAGATTGCGGCGGCAATTGATAGCGGTCGATTAGCTCCGCGATTGTTTTGGCTTCGCGAGTATCGACGGGTTCGCCGTTGATTGAAATGGTCATCACCGGGCACAGCTAAACCACGAATGAACACGAATCGGTTTCACGAGCGGATTTTGGAGTGCGGCGACACGTCGCCGCTTTTGAAAGCGCGGACATGTCCGCGCAGTCCAAAGTTCAATGTTTCTGTCATGCGCTGCAGAGGGCCTGGTCCCAATCTTTCCAAACCGGTTCGAGGCCGCGACGACAAAGGACTGCGGCGATTTCGGCGGGAGAACGTTCGTCGCTGATTTCAAATTGGCCGGTGGCGAGTTGATCCTCCCCGTCCTGGAACTCCGGGGCGACGATGCGGCCGCGGACCGTGCGGTGCAGGTGTTGGCTGCCTTGCCGGGTATAGCCGCCCGGCTCGGTATGGCTTCCGGCGCTCATCATCGTTACCCCAAGCAAAGCCAACGAATCCCGTAATGATGCGCGCTCGCGCGTGCTCAGCACGATGCCAAGCTGCGGGAAAGCGATACGCAACGCGCAAACCAGTTGCGCCAGTTCGCGGTCAGTCATCGAGAAGAGCGGACGAAATCCGCCGGCGGCAGGACGCAATCGAGGCAAACTCACGGTGATTTGCGCCTGCCAGCAGTGTTTAAATAAATATTCCAAGTGCGCTGCGAGCGCGACTACTTCATCCTGCCAACGCGATAAACCAATTAGCGCGCCGATGCCGAGCCGCCGAAAACCGGCTGTGTAACCGCGCTCAATGCAATCGAGTCGAAAATTGAAATCGCGTTTCGGCCCAGCGGTGTGCATTTCCGCATAGACACCGCGGTTGTACGTTTCCTGGTAAACGACAAGTCCCTCCGCGCCAGCTTCGACAACTGGCACATAATCCTTTGTTTCCATCGGGCCCACCTCGATGGAAATCGACGAAAAATCCGGGGCGAGCGCGCGCACACATTTCGCGAGATAGTCGCGGCTTACAAATTTAGGATGCTCGCCGGCGACGAGAAGGATCTGGCGAAATCCCTGACGAGCGAGATGCTGCCCTTCGGCGACGACTTCGTCGAGGTCGAGCGTGACGCGAAGAATCGGATTGTCGCGCGAGAAACCGCAGTAGTGACAGTTGTTGATGCATTCGTTGGACAGGTAAAGCGGCGCGAAGAGCCGCATCGTCCGTCCAAAATTCTGCAGCGTGAGCGAGCGTGAAACTTGCGCCATCGCTTCGAGTGCGTGATCCGATTTCGGAGTGATCAGACGCTCGAACCGCTCCACGAGCTCCGATTTCCTCAAAGCCAAATTGTCCAGGGTTTCGACGAAC
>JBKOWV010000017.1:0-34488 GCA_046724585.1 Verrucomicrobiota bacterium | reverse complement strand
CCATCAGCCATTCCGGAAAAGACTGATTCCGTTCCTCCCGCGCGTGATCGCCGCTGCCGAGAAAGCTGGCGCGCTGGGCACCTTCCTCAGCGGCAGCGGATCGACAATCTGCGCGATCGCGTTGCAAGATAGAGATCGAATCGCCACCGCCATGAAGCGCGCTACAGGATTGACGGCTTCCCGTACGATGATCACTACCGCCGACAACAAAGGCGCGCGCCTTGTCCGATCACCGATCACCGGTCACTGATCACGAATCACTAATCCCATGGGCCGCCGGCTTGAAAATCTGGAACAATTCGGCATCGACGTCGTTCTCGAGCGCCGGCATGGCATTCGTGCTTCGATTCTGCGCGCAATTCTCCATGGGCTGTCGTTCATTTACGAACGCCTGGTTCAGCTTCGCCTCTTCTTTTACAGGAAACGAATTCTTCGCGAACGGGCGCTCGGTTGTCTCGTTATCAGCGTCGGCAACCTCACCGTTGGCGGCACGGGCAAGACGCCAATCGTCGAAAAGTTTGCGCGCGCTCTGCAGGCTGGTGGCCGGCGGGTTGCCATTTTGAGCCGCGGTTACAAGAGCGTTCCCCGTAAACGAAGCTGGCTGAATCGACTGCGCAGAAGAATGGTCGAACCGCCAAGAATTGTGTCCGACGGCAAATCTCTGCTGCTCGATTCACGTACCGCCGGCGACGAGCCTTACATGTTGGCGCACAATCTGAAGGACGTTGTCGTGCTCGTAGATAAAGATCGAGTCAAGAGCGGGCTCCTTGCCATCGACAAATGGAAGGTCGATACACTTCTACTCGACGACGGCTTGCAATATCTCCATCTCAAACATCGGCTGGATATCGTGCTGGTGGATCGGCAGGCGCCATTTGGCAATGAATTCCTGCTCCCGCGCGGCACCCTGCGCGAGGCCCCGCGAAACCTGCGTCGCGCCAGCTATATCTTTATCACTAAAACTACGGGGGAGTCTAATGAGGCGCTCTTCCAACGGATCCGGCGTTACAATCGCACCGCGGAGATAATCGAGTGCGCGCATAAACCGCTCTATCTTCAAAATGTCTTCACTGGCGAACGGTTGCCGCTCGAGAGCTTGCGCGCCGCGTTCATCGGCTCGATTTGCGGCATCGCCGCGCCCGAAAGCTTCGAAGGCGCATTAAGAAAACTTGGCGCGCACGTGGATCTTGCAAAACGCTACATCGACCATCACTACTATACCGACGCGGAGCTAACGACATTCATCAATCGGTGCATTCGCCGCGATCTGGCGATGATCGTCACGACCGAGAAAGACGCTGTCCGCATGCCGCATTTGCCGGAAGCTCAAGTGAAGGTGCCAATTTGTTTTTTGCGCGTCGAAATTGAAATCCTGAGCGGCCATGAAAGTTGGGAACATTGCGTTGCCCGGATTTGCAAACCGCAGCCCATGCTCTCACCGGAGCGCTTCTTCGCCTGAGTCTTTCGCTTTCCTCCCTAGCAATTAAATAATGCGACGGTCATAGGAAAAGATCAGGTTTTTATCTGTGAAAATCTATGTGAATCTGTGGCTAAAAGATTCCGACCCATGCCGAATAAAGCCGAACTAATCGTCGAAGACCGCAAGATTCAGGTGTCAAATCTGGACAAGGTGCTTTATCCGAAGGTTGGATTCACCAAAGGCCAGGTGATCGACTACTACATCCGCATCGCTCCCATCCTCTTGCCACATCTCAAGGACCGCCCGCTCACCATGAAGCGCTATCCCGACGGTGTCGAAGGCGAGTTTTTCTACGAAAAGAATTGTCCGTCCCACCGGCCGAAATGGGTTCAGACGGCCAAGGTCTGGAGCGAAAGCAACGATCGCATGATGAACTACTGTCTCGCGCAGGATCTACCGACACTCGTCTGGGCGGCGAACCTGGCCGATCTCGAGTTGCACACATCGCTCTCGCGCAAAGACAAGATCAAGCGTCCGACGATGATGGTGTTCGATCTAGACCCGGGCCTGCCGGCCGACATCGTCCAATGTTGTCAGGTTGGGCTTTGGCTGCGCGATCTGCTAGGCAAAATGAAATTGAAGTCATTCGCGAAAACGAGTGGCTCAAAAGGTCTGCAAGTTTACGTGCCATTGAATACGGCGGTCACCTACGATCAGACGAAAGATTTGTCGCGTGCGCTAGGTCAGCATCTCGAGGGCGAACATGGCGATCTTGTTACATCGAACATGTCAAAGTCGGTTCGGAAAGGAAAAGTGTTTGTCGATTGGAGCCAGAACGATGAGCACAAAACGACCATCTGCGTTTATTCACTTCGCGCTAAAGAAGAGCCGACCGTTTCCACTCCGGTCACATGGGACGAAGTCGCAAACTGCCTGAAAAAGAAAAAAGCCGATCTCTTGAAATTCCGCTCCGACAAAGTAATCACTCGGGTCGAAAAAACGGGTGACCTCTTCGAGCCAGTCGAACAACTCAAACAAAAGCTGTCGAAGAAATGGAAGCTGTGATTGGGACAGGCTCAGTTTAAAGGCTCATGAGTGCAGACGTTTTCAGCGAAATGTGAAGTCTGGCGCGGCTTGCTTTACATTTTTTCTGGCCGGATCGTAACTGATCTGCCGATTTACACGATTACCGATGAAACATTCCCGTGAAACCGAAGCCCTCTTAGCCGCTTTACGGCAATTAGCCAAACCCGAGCCGGTCAGCGTTATCGAAGGACTCATCGAGAACGCACCGGACCGTGCGCTTTGCCGCATTAACCCTCTCGCCTTTGCCGCCGAGCATAAGCTGGATCAGGAGGAGGCGATTGCCGCTTTTCTGCATGCCGCCCAGCTCGGTATCTTCGACCTGTCGTGGAACATTCTCTGTCCCGGTTGCGGCGGCGTTCTCGGCTCGGGCACGACGCTGAAGACCGTAAATCAGACCGACTATAGCTGCGCTCTTTGCGCGGCGGCCTGCGAGCCCACGCTCGACGAAATGGTTGAGGTCACTTTTACCGTAAGCCCACGGGTGCGGAAGATTGCCGCGCACGATCCGCAGGCACTGCCGTGGATTGAATACTTCAAACAGTTGTTTTGGAGTTCAGGCGTTGATTTGCCCGATGACGATGCCTTGGCAGAACTCATTAAGGAAATCACGCTGCACTCCGTCGAACTTCCGCCGGGCGAGAAAGTGGAGCTCTCGCTGCACCTGCCCGAAGCATTTTTGATCGTGTTCGATCCCGTCGCCCACATGTCGCAGTTCATCGATGTAAAGGGCGAGCCGACACGCGAACAGCAATCGCTCGCCTTTGTCATGACCAAAGATCATGCCCCCACGGGCACGGTCGAAATGCGGCCTGGTCCGTTGCGTATTCTTCTCGAGAATCGGTCCGGTTTGCGCACCTTGCCTGGCGTTTGGGTTGCCGGCGACAAGCTTCACGATCTCCTCGGCAAGCGGCGCCCGTTCCTGACCGCGAAGCGTCTTTTGACTAACCAAACCTTTCGCGACATCTATCGCACCGATACGCTCGCCGTAGATCAACGGCTCAAGATTACGAGCCTGACCTTTCTGTTTACCGACCTAAAAGGCTCAACCGAACTTTATGAGCGAGTTGGCGACTTGGCTGCCTTCGATCTGGTGCGCGCGCATTTTCGTGTCCTGAACAAAATCGTGGCCGCGGAAAGAGGAGCCGTCGTCAAGACGATTGGCGATGCAGTGATGGCGACCTTTCCTACACCAGGCCGGGCGATGGCTGCGGCGTTCAAGATGCGGGACGCAGTCAAAGATTTAAATGGCGATTTGCTTCTCAAAATCGGCATCCACATGGGGCCCTGTCTGGCCGTTTCGCTCAACGATCGACAGGATTACTTTGGCCAGACGGTCAATATCGCTTCCCGCGTTCAAGGTCTTGCCACGTCGCGCTCGATCTTCGCGACCAGGCAGGTGGTTGTAGACAGTGAAGCTTGCAAACTCCTGCGGGAAAACGGCATCGCCGCGACGCCTCAGACACGGTCCCTCCGCGGCATTGCCAACCAATTCGAGATTTTCGAAATACCGTGATATGCGCAAAGTGAACCTGAAAGAAATCCCGGAGCAGGAGCGAAAATCGCCGAAGGGGAAGTTTCATAAGTTCGTGAAGGACATTTCGGTTAGGCTTGGGCGCGAGCCGGAATCGCTCGACTTGATGAAGCGGCATCCGTTCGACCTGGCGCTCGTTCGAATCCCGAAAGGCAAAACCTACTGTCCGTACCATGCGCACTCGGCTGAATCAGAACTTTATCTTGTAGTCTCAGGTCGGGGCAGCATTCGCGACAAGGAGGGGACAACCGACGTGGGACCGGGCGATGCGTTTTTCTTCCAGCCAGGTGAAGCGCACCAGATCATAAACCCGGGGAGTGAAGATTTTGTGTATTATGTGGTCGCCGATAATCCGCGCAGCGGCAGCGGAACTGGTGATTCCTGCTATTACCCCGACAGCGGCAAATGGGCCGTCGTCAAGGAAGGATCGGACGACGTGATCGTAAAAGGGAAGGAGACCGATTATTTCGATGGCGAAGAATAACCGATGCCGGTTCATGCGATTATGCGCAAAGTAAATCTGAACGAGATTAAAGAGGAGCCGTGGCAGTCGCCGCGCGGAAAATACGCCGTGTCGTTCAAAGGAATTTCAGAAGCGCTGGGACGCGAACCGGCTTCGCTCGATTTGGCGAAGCGACATCCATTCGATCTGGAATGGAACCGAGTGCCTCCTGGAAAACTCAATTTCCCGTACCACGCGCACTCCGCACAATGGGAGCTTTATTTGGTCGTTTCCGGCAAGGGAAGCGTTCGTCACAAAGATGGCACGACTGAAGTCGTCCCTGGCGATGCCTTTATTTTCGGACCTGACGAGCCACATCAACTCAGTAATTCTGGGACCGAAGACTTCGTCTATTACGTGATCGCGGATAATCCGATCGGCGAATCGGCTTACTTTCCTGAGAGCGGCAAATGGAAAGTAAACAAGTCATCAGCGGCGGATCGCGTCGTCGTGAAGGGGAACGAAACTGATTATTTCGAAGGCGAAGAATAATCGATTGTTATGTCGAGCGGAGTCGAGACATCTCTGGATGCCCTTGCATGCAAAAACGAATCCAGAGATTCCTCGACTTCGCTCGGAATGACAGAAGAACCAGGAAGCTCTTTTGCCCGCGGCGTGCTCTGCATCCAAATTACAATCATGGATTCCAACAAATCGCCGCAGGATTTTCCGTACAAGACTTATCTCAACATTTTACATGGACCGTTGGAACTAATCGATGTCCAGAAACTGGCCGATGCCTGCACCGACAAGTGGTACAACCAGACGCTTTGCAAGGTAAACGATTCTGTCGTCAGGCTGGCGGTGATTCAGGGCGAATATCACTGGCACGAACACAGGGACATCGATGAGTTCTTTTTCGTTCTGGACGGACATTTCCTGATCGATCTCGAAGATCGCGTTATTGAGCTTGCGGCGAAGCAGGGTTTTGTGGTGCCCAAGGGTGTACGCCATCGCACCCGCGCCCCTGAACGAACCGTCATCTTGATGGTCGAGCGCGCGGACATTGTTCCTACCGGCGACTAGACGCGCCGACAGGCAGGTGAAAATTATTTCCGGTGGACAAACAGGTGTCGATCGCGCGGCGCTCGATGCCGCCCTCAAGCACAGAATCGATTGCGGTGGCTGGTGTCCGGCTGGACGCCTCGATGAACTCGGAAGGATTCCAGATCAATATCCAGTCAACGAGTTAGAAGGCGGTGGCTTCACCGAGCGGACTTTGCAGAACGTCAAAGGCTCTGATGGAACCGTCATCATTCATTCAGGCAAGCTGAGCGGCGGGACTGAACAGACGGTCCGTTTCTGCCTTGAGCAACAACGGCCGCATCAACTGCTCGACGCCTCAAAAATTCCGGCTGAAGAAGCTGCGAGGTTGATTGCCGATTTGGTCCGCAATCACAAGGTCGACATTCTCAACGTGGCCGGCCCGCGCGAAAGCGAATGGCCGGAGGGATATGATTATGCGTATCGCGCGCTCGAGGCGTTCCTTACAAACTTGTAAGGCGTTTGTGTCAAACGCCGAACTAGAGGCAGCGATTGGCGCAGCGCCTCCACACGTTCACTCGTACCTTAGCGCCTTCACTGGATCGAGGCGTGCTGCGAAATAGGCGGGGATCAGCGCCGCAAATGAGCAGATAAAAAATGCGCTGATGCAGATGATGGCAACGTCCTTCGGGATCACTTCCGCCGGGATCGACGAAAATTGATAGACCTCGCGCGGAAAAATCTCGATCTGCAGTGTCGATGCGAGCCAATGGCTGAATTCGTCGCGGTAACGGATCAAGGTCATCCCGAGCGCAAGCCCGGTAAGAGTTCCGAAGAGGCCGACGACGGTTCCCTGGCCGAGAAAAACCCAGATGATTTGGGCAATGTTGGCCCCGAGCGCTTTCATAATTCCGATCTCGCGCCGCTTTTGCACCGTCACGGTGATGAGCGTGCTCATGATTCCGAATGCCGCCACGACCACGATGAAGAACAAGAGGAAAAACATCACCGTGCGTTCGAGGCGCACCGCTTCGAAAAACTGGCGATTCATGTCGATCCAGGTCTGCGCGTATTCGGGCGGCTCGAGGAATTGCTGGATCGCTTGTTTTACTCGTTCGGCACTGTACGGATTGTCGGTCTTGACGGTGACGCCATGCAACGCGTCCCCCAGACCGTATAATTCCTGGCCGACATGGATCGGCACGAGAAGAAACTCAGAGTCGTGCAGATAGTGACCGGTTTCAAAGATCGCAGTAACGGTCAATTCCTTCGGCAGGATCACATCACGCAATTGATCGATTGCTTTTTTCTCCTCCTCTCCCCGGGCATTCTCCAGTTTCTTAATGCCATCGAGTATCTGCCCGAGATTTCCCGGCGAATAGACCGTCAGTTTGTCACCCACCTGAACATGCAATTTTCGCGCCAGCTCAACTCCAAGTACAGTCGAGTCGCCTTCCAGATCGAGCTTGCCGTATTTGATGAATTTTCTCAGCGGAATCACTTTCTCTTCTTCTGCAAGATCGATCCCTCGCATCAGGGGCGCGAGCCGTCGGTTTTGAAATTCCACGATCACTGGTCCCTGGATATAGGGAGCGGTCGCGACGACGCCCTGCGTATGGTCGATTTTCGTTTTGAGCGCGCGCCAGTCGCGCAAGACGTCTTCTGTGGTCACGAGAATGTGCGCATCGAAATCGATCACTTTCTGGCGCAGCTCGCGGTCGAACCCGGTCATGACCGAAATCACCAGAATCAGCACCGTCACCCCGAGCATCACGCCGAGCACCGAAATCAATGTGATGATGGAGAGAAACGTGCGCTTCGGTTTCAAATATCGCAGCGCCAGAAAAAGACTAAACGGCAGTTTCAATTCGGGGATACCGTGGCGGCGATTTAGTCGTTTTTCCAGAGGGAATAGGTGTCGCGGTGCTCTCTGACCGGTCGCTTGACTTGGATGAGGATGAGCCATGCCCCCGATGGGCCTGTCGTTGGAAAACAAATGCGACAGTCAGGGACTGCCGCTACAAAATCAGGTCTTCAGCGCGTGGGCTTTTAGTTCTGCCAGCGTGACGAATTCGAGCGCAGAGGTGTGGGTCGCCTCAAGATCGACAGGCGCCGCGCGGTTATGATCCAGCGCACTTTTCCACCGCGTGACGCAGACACACCATTTGTCGCCCGGCTTCAACCCCGGAAAGCCCCATTCCGGGCGGGGCGTGACCAGATCGTTCCCGTCGAGCACGGAAAAATCGAGAAATTCCCGTGTGACTTTCACGCAAACCGTGTGCAGCCCAATATCTTCCGGACCAGTCCGACAAAATCCGTCGCGATAAAAGCCGGTGACCGGATCGCGACAGCAACATTTCAGTTCGCCTCCGAGAACGTTGGTGGGCACGAAGCGAGTTTAACATGGAGGTTCAGTCTGTTAAATATTGGATTGCTGAAAATGCGCGTGGGAAGCGAGTGTGTTATTCAAGAAATGAAAAAAACTGCGATAGCCTATTGGCTTATTCCGGCTGAGGCGGCGCGCTCCTTCTTTGAACGGACAATTGTCGATCTTGCACGACGATATAACGCACCCGTCTTTGAGCCGCACATGACGATCCATGTCGGCTCGGATCGAGTCGAAGCCGAAGAGGCAATTGCGAAAGCTGTTAGAGGTTGCCGATTCGTCCAGGCGAAGGTGCTTAAGGTCTGCCAGTCCGGCGAGTTTATCAAAACGCTGTTCGTGCAAATGGCGATGGACAGAAAATTGCAGCAGCTCAACAAGCTGATTCGCGATGCTGCGCAAGACTCGTCCGCTTACCAGCTCAACCCGCATTTGAGCCTCCTCTACAAGAAGATGCCGGTCCTGGCACGGCGCCAACTGGCCGAGTCAATTAAGCTACCGTTTTCAGAAGTTACTTTTGAATCAATTAAGGCTGTCCGTTGCGTTTCGCCGACACGAAGCCGCGCGGATGTAGAAGCATGGCGCGTTGTGGCGGCCAGAACGCTAGCTGGATAGTCGATCGGCGTCCGCCGCGGCGGACGCCCCACAGTTCTACACCTCGACGATCCGGTATGGTTTTCCCGTTTTGAGAAGCGCCGGCGCTGACACGTTGTAAACGGGAATTCCGGTCGAAGTTTTACCGTCGAGAACGCCGTTGTGCGCATGCCCGTGAAAGACGGCGGTCACGCGGAACCGATTGATCGGCTCTTCCAACCGGCTGGAACCGAGGAAGGCAAAAATCTCCGGATCTTCCCCTTGCAGCGTGGCGCGGATAGGAGAGTAATGCAGCATCACGATCCGCCGGTCGGTTTGCAGTTTGGCGAGCGCCTGCTCCAAGCGAACGGCGTGCGTGATCGACTCCTGCACAAATTGTTTAATGAGCGGTTCGCCCCACGCGTTTAACATTCTCCGGCCGAAACCACCGCCGAAACCGGCAATACCAGCAAACCCGACTCCTGCGATTTCGATCGCTTCGCCGTTGAGCACGTTTACACCCGCGTCATCGAGAACTTTAGAAACCAGCTCCGCCTGTCCCGATTCGAAATCGTGGTTGCCGAGGACGGCGAGCATCGGAATTCTCACCGCAGCGCGAATATCGGCCACGAGTTGTTCTGTCTCTTCGGGGAGGCCATACTCGGTGAGATCGCCGCAAAGCAACAACATATCTGCGTTGCTGGAAATCTCGGCAAACGCTTCATGCAATGTCCCGCGCGAATGCTTGCCATAATGAAGATCCGCAGTTGCGGCGATTCGTAGCGCGCCCTTAGCCATTCTTTAGAGAAACGTAATCGCCAGCCACGACGGACGCTTTTGGAGGTCGGAGCCCTGCGACGCCGGATGCGCTGGCTCGCGGGATCTCGTCCCTCCATGCGCGCGTTATGAGCCTTGATTGCGTTATGATGAGTGATGACGGCAAAGAGAGCAGCAGCCAGGAGAGAGAAAGGCAAAGGCGATCGCCTTCATCGCAAATCGATGGTCGCGTTGCAGGATGCGGGCGTTCCGTTTTTGATCGGCGGTGCTTATGTGGTTGAGGTTTACGCAGGCGTCTCGCGTCAGACGAAAGACTTCGATCTATATCTGCGGCCGCAGCATGTCGATTTGGGCCTCGATGCACTCAAGCGTGCGGGATACAAGACAGAAAAAACATTTCCGCATTGGCTCGCCAAAGCTGGACGCGGCCGGGATTGTATTGATCTGATTTTTCGTGCCGGCAACGGGTTGTGCGAAGTGGACGACTCATGGTTCGAGCGGGCGCACAGCAGTGAGTTCCTTGGCTTGGAAGTTAAGCTCTGTGCACCCGAAGAAATGATTTGGATGAAGGCGTACATCATGGAACGGGAACGGTTCGATGGCGCTGATATCGCGCATATTCTTCAAAGCTACGCAGCGAAACTTGATTGGCCGCATTTGGTCCGTCGTTTTGGTCCCGATTGGCGCGTGTTGCTCAGCCATTTGGTGTTGTTTGGGTACATTTATCCGAGCGAGCGCGGGAAAATCCCCTTCGCAGTCATGAATGATCTGATTGGGCGGCTCCGAAATGAAGGATCCGCTAGCGGGCCTGAGCGGCTCTGCCGTGGTACGCTGCTATCGCGAAAGCAATATCTGCTGGATATTCAGGAGCGGGGCTTTCGCGATGCCCGGCTCGAGCAACGCGTCCATATGGATTCAGGGGACATCGCCCATTGGACAAAGGCGATCCCAAGCGAGGAGAGAGGGCGGAGCAAGTCCGCGTGATTCCTCATCCGTTACGGCGTTTACAACGGATCGGGCTTGATGATTTAACGATTTAACGCTTCAACGTGGCGAAGCCGTTGGCGTCGGACTCAGTTCGGCAGGCACAGGCGAGACTGCTGGCGATGGAGTCGCGGAAGCTGCTGCAAGTTTGCTTTTGGCTTCGTCGAGCAGTTTTTTTTCTTCCACGTAAATCTTTCCGGCTTCAGCGGCGGCGATGTACTCCTTTGCTCCTTCGATTTGGCCTGCGTCGGCCAGCAACAACGCCACGTAAGCAGCCCCGTGCGGATCGTGTAACTGGTCTGGTGGCAATCTTTGTATAATCCCAAGGCCCTCGGCGCTTCGGCCAAGGCGATAAAGGGAAAACGCGTAAGTTACGGCGCAGTTGACTTCGTTTGGCGCGCGGTCGTACGCCTCTTTGGCCAGATCATGGGACTCTTTTGTATTTTGCTCAATGTCGAGGCCGAGTCGCGCAAGGTCGGCAGTGATCGGCGCCTCGGTGGGAGAGCTTTCGTGCAGGCGCTGGAGAGTTTCATAGAGTTTTTCAAGATCATCATTTGTGCGATAGAGCCGGCGTAGCGCAACGAGCGCCTCACGGCGCATGGGCGGATTCCTGGCGACGCGCAGCCACAGTTGTTCGGATTCTTTTTCAAGGTTGGATTTCGAAGCGAGACGGGCGAGATTAAGTTCGCGCTCCGGCTGCTCGTTTGTTGCTTGTTCAGCCGCGCGCCAAAGTCTTTCGAATTCGGTATTCGCAGTCGCGCCATTGCCAGATTGTGATCGTCGCGTTGCAATCGCCTGATAGGCAATGCGCAAATAGTCAGCGGCGCCCCACGATCCGGTAGCCGTCCAGCGTCTCAAACGCGACCAGTTTTTTGTGTTCGCATATGCGGCCGCAACCGCGATGGAGACAGGCGGGAACGTAAGGTCGTCTTTCGATAACTTGTCGATCCACTTAACAACCTCCTCGGCGAGGCCGTTTTCGTTCATCCAGCTCATTAGCGACGCGAGATCGGAGGGATTCCGCACCGCAAAAGGTTTCACTCTTTCTAATAAAGGACGGAACTTTTTCTCATCGAGTTTTCGATAAAAGGTCAGGCAGAGGAGGTAATCGCTGAATGTGACCTCCTGCGACATTTGGAGCTGTTGCGCGAAATTGTCCGCCGCAGGCAGATCATTGCGTGCCACGGCGTCGTTAAGCAGCGCTCGCAGCGCGCCGGTGCGGAAAGGGGCGACTTTAGTGAGTCGATCGAGGACGGCGCGGGCCTTTGCGCTCTTTTCTGTATCGGTCGACTGAATTTGCAGCGCCGCGAGATTGAACTGGTAGAGGTCGTTACCTGGCTCCTCCTTTACAGCTGCCGCGAATTGCTCTTCCTGCTCGGCCAGATTTCCTTCGGCACGAGCCAACCAACCCGCAACGACGTGAAACGCGGCCCTGCCACGATGGTTCGGGATGACATCATTCAGGGCCTTTCGTGCGAGATCGATCTGCCCAAAGCGCAGTGCCGCTGAGGCGAGGTTGAGCTGACTCTCGGGGTCCTTTGGAAGCAGCTCCGCGATCTTTGCGCGCCAGAAGACAGCTTCCTCAAGGTTTTGTCTTTCCGCTGCTTCTGCCAGAATGTAATACGCCGGCAGGGAGTTCGGATCGACCGTCAAGACCTTGCGTGCGTTCTGTGCCGCTTGGTCAAATTTCTCCTCCTGCAGCAGCGACGCTGCCCGATGCAGCAGACGCCTTTGGTGCCAGTCCCGGTACAGTTTTGAACCGTAACTGAAGGAAGCAATCCCAAGCAGAACAGTGGCTGCCGATGCGGCAACTACAATGGCGAGGCGGGCCAGCCACAGTCGGTGACGGAAGAAAAACCCAACACCGGAAAAGAATCGGGCAGTACCTTTGTCCCCGGCGTCTTTGATCTTTTCCGACATTCTCGTGTCCTAATCTCGCCACGCGGTAAAAGTGCAGCGCCGCGCTTCGCCGCCGCCCGCTCCCAGACGTTCTAAGAATGTGTTGCTGCCTCGGATTCTGCGACGACAGGAATTTCTTCGATCGATTCCAGGACCTCCTCCCTTAAACGACGGCCCCAGACATATCGCGCCAGTAAAACCTTGATTGTTGCGGTTAATGGCACGGCCAGGAGGGGCCCGAGCACCCCACCTATTATCAGGCCCCAGACAAAGATCGACACGATCACTGTCATTGGATGCAGGCCGACGTAATTTCCCACAATCCGGGGCGCGTAGAAGATGCCTTCGAGATTCTGTATGAAGATGAAAATCAATGTTACACCGATCGGGTGCGC
Source organism: Verrucomicrobiota bacterium (assembly GCA_046724585.1). Taxonomy (GTDB): domain Bacteria; phylum Verrucomicrobiota; class Verrucomicrobiia; order Chthoniobacterales; family UBA10450; genus Udaeobacter. The sequence goes on along the minus strand of JBKOWV010000017.1, from coordinate 21,954 downwards.
CCAGTCGCCCCATTGAAAAGCGGCAATAAGAACGGCTGGCACCCAGCAGATGATTATCCCGAGGTACGGCACCATCGTAAGAATGACAACCATTACCCCAATCAGTGGCGCAAAATTAAGCCCCAGAAGCGTCAGTGCGGTCCCAATGAGGATGCCATCCACCACGCAAACGAGCAGCTGCCCCCGGAAATAGGCGGTAATGTATTTATTGATCTCCGATAGGACTTCCGCGACTTCGTCTTTGAACGGTGATGCGCGGAGCGGAAGATAATCTTTCCATCTCTGTTCAATGCGCGGCCTCTCTTTCAACAAGAAGAATAAATAAATCGGTACCAGAATGAGACTGAGCAAAAAACCTGTCACTCCAAGAAATCCGCCGATGCTCTTCTTTAAAATCTCCCAGAACTTTTCGGCCAGCGTGGGAAGCGCGCGTTGGAGAGTTGGAATCTGCTTTTCCACATAAGCTTGAATGCGCTGACGTTCAGCGGTGGTAAGCTTGGCGGGACTTGGCGCGATGGTTTCGCTCGGTGACGCGATCGTCTGGGGCCGAGCGGGTGAAGCCGCGGCAGTGGCGGCTGGTTGTGGCTGAGGCGAAGGTGAGCTGGGGCCGATGAGCAAGTTTGTCAGACTCGTCGATGCAGACTTTCCATGTGCTCCGCCAAATACCCCGAACGTTTGATCGAATCGGTAGATCAGATCGACGATGCGATCTCGCGCTTTTTCTGTGTAGGCAGGGACCTGCTTCGCAAAATTTGCGCTTTGGATTGAGATAGTTGGGACGAGCCAGCCGAGCAATCCACCCAGCGCAAAAAAGGCGATCGCGAAAAGGAGGAGCACCGCCTTGGTACGACTGAGCGCGCCCCGAGACATTTTGGTGACAAGCGGGTCGAGCAAATAAGTGAGAATCCCTGCGATGGCGACGGGGATTAATATCGGCTGAAGGAAGCTGAGAATGTTGGCGCTCGTCCAGATGACTGTGCCAACGATCAAGACGAGAAGAACAACGCAGGAGGCGGTCAGGGCCGACCACATCATTTTGCACTGCCAGGGGGTGGGATAGCTGCTCATGAACACAACATACGTCACTCTAGTTTTGTAGAAGCCTGCGCTGGATCGATCTTTTAGGAAGCGACGTACCCCGAAGGATAGGATGGTTCGTAATCACTGGGTCGAATTGGTCTTGGCTGACGAACCGCTGCTGATCGTCGTCCTGGTGCCCTCAATTTTCTCTGCCAGCTTCTTGTTTTTCGGATCGAGGGCGAGCGCTTTTTGCCACGATTCCAATGCCTCCAGCGCACGGTGCAATTTCAAATAAGTGTCGCCAATGTGTTCGAACACGATCGGGTCTTCGCGCTCCATCTTTTCCGCCGCGCGAAGCAGGTTAGCCAAAGCCTGATCAAATTTTCCCTGCCTAAACTCAACCCAGCCAAGACTGTCGAGATAAGAGCCATTGTTGGGCTCGATCTCCAGCGCGCGCTCGATCATCTCCTTGGCTTCATCCAGGTGCATGTTGTGATCCGCCCACATGTAACCAAGGTAGTTGTAAGCTTCCGCCGCGTTCGCTGGATCGAGCGCGATCGATTTTCGAAGTAAGTCGGCCGCCTTGTCATATAAGCCTGCCTGCTCGGCGGTCACGCCGTAGTTAAAGTAAAATTTCGCGTTTACGATTTCACTGTCCTGGTCGAGTTGAGCTTCACGCAGGGCTTCCTCAAAAGTCGCCACCGCTCGCTGGGTTTGCTTCGCTTCGCGCTGAGCAATCGCCAGATAGTAAACAATCTCCGGCGCGCCCGAAAACCGGCGCCGCGCTTCCGCGAGGAATTTCACAGCGCGTTCAGGATCTTTCAGAGGGCCGAGGAGCAACTCGGCAAGACGTAAATATGTGCCGGCATGATTAGGATTGATCAGCAGACTCTGTTCGTAATTTGCGGCTACCTTGGCGAATCTTGCTTTCGCTTCGTCCAGCCGGTTTTCGCGCTGAAGCGATCGCGCTTCATCATCCAACACCTGCGCAAGCAGGTCATATGGTTGATATTTCTCGGGATGCTCTTTGATGATTTGCTCGAGCAGTTCAACCGCTTTGCCGCGCTGATCTGTCAAAATGAACCCGGTCGCCAGTTTTTCCCGCGCGTTGGCATCGTCTGGTTGCAGCTCGATCACGCGCAGGTAATGCGGAATCGCTTCCTTTAGCTGCTGGGAGTACGCATAGTAATCGGCTACATCTTTGAGGATCGCCGGATCATCCTTCGCGTTCTCCACCGCTTTTTTGAAAATCTCGTTGACCCGTTTTAATTCATCCGGCTTTGGCTGCGAGTCGGGCTTAAAAAGAACAGCAGCGTAAAGTTTCCCAAGCCGCGTCCAGAAACTCGCGTCCTCGCTGCGAACTTTTGTCGCGCGCTCCAACGCATCGAGCGCTTTTTGTTCCTGTCCGGCTTCGAGCTCGATTTCGCAAAGACGCTGATAAGCCTCAATGTCTTGCGGATTCAGAGCGATGGCGCGATTGGCATAGTCGACCGCCTGTTCCGTTTTCTTGAGGTACTTCGCATAAATGAATGCCAGTTGCCGATACGGTTCGGCGTCGTTCGGATTTGCTTTGATTGCGTCTTTCAGGACGTCAATCGCCTGGGGAAAATCTTCCTGCTGTATCAGCAAAACGGCCACGCGCGACGCGAGCTCAGATTGGCCGGGATCGACATTGAGTACTTTTCGGTATGCCTCCAGCGCTTTATCCATCTCGCCGGCCTCCTCGAAAGTCATTCCTTCGACAAAATGCGCGAGCGCTCCCGCTTTGCGTTCCCCCTCTGGGCGCAAAACCAAGTCCGGCGCCGGCTTGAGACTGAACGAATCATCCTGAGGCTCGATTTTTATCGGAGCCGGCGTCGATCTAATCTGGGGCGGCTTGGCCCGTGGAGCCTTGGCGCTCACCGCGCCCACCGCGACCAGAAAAACAAGCGCGAAAAGGCAGCCCCACCAAGTGGACATGTCGCACCTTCCCTGCTCCCTCATACTTCCGATTGTAGCTTTCGGCGGTAACCTCCGCAAACCAGCCCGAAACCTTTCGAGGGTACGGCTTGGCAGGCCAGTCATTACCTGTAGAGGCAGCGGTGTCGGCTGCGCACTCGAGAATGTGGGCGACACTCCGTTGTCGTGTCGCGCTACGTCTTGTAGCGGAGACGCTTCTTATGACGACTTTGCTTCATGCGCTTGCGGCGCTTGTGCTTGGCAATTTTCGCCTTGCGTCTTTTTTTGAGAGAGCCCATTCAGATTTTCAGATTCGCGAGCCCGGATTCAACCATCTAATCCGCTGTGTTGCAACTCACTTCTTTGCCATAACGATGCCTTCAATGACGAGACCAGCGAGGATCACTCACCACACCGCGCACGTATACGCATAGACCATTGGCGCAATATGAACTCCGCGAGTCGCATTCTGATGGAGTCTAACGAGATGGAGCTAAGCAACGAGGGCGAGCGCCAATCGAAGTGACGTGTTTGATCATCGAAAAATGTAAACGCGCAGCGGGTGGCCGTTAGCTTCATCCATTGGTTAGATGCGGCGGCTGAAAAGGATGTGCGGTGATCGCTAATGTCTCTAATCATCTGGTCTTCGAAATGCCGAAACCACGAGATATGCAGCCATGGCGAACAAACAGAACGCGACAAAATAGGCAGCTTCAGGCGTGTATCATCCGCTCTTATATGGGATGAGGGTATGATTGATTTTGGCACGATGACCAATGTACGCCTGAAAAAGACCGAATGCAGCAAGCCCCGCGGCAAAACTCAAGTGGCTACGTCGACGCTTCCTCTCCGGCGACAATGGCATCTAACGAGAATTAGACCGAATTTTTTGGTCTAATTCAATTATTTCTTCAGCGTCACATCCCGTTTTTCCTTGAACTCGCTACCAGGTTTCCATTCCGGGAATTCGTCGCCATTGGCGACTTGGTAGCCGACTTCGAAGAGAAGCTGAATATCCTGCACCGCGCCGGACAAATCCCATTCGGGATTCACTTCGTCAGAAACCTGATGATAATGATGCGCCGTGTAATCGTCTTTCTTTTGCTGACCGAAACCGGCCGGCTTGCCGACGAGATCTTTGCCGCCGCCGGTATAAAGCGCAGGTACACCTCTTTTCGAAAATTCAAAATGATCGGCGCGATAAAACCTGCCTTTTTCCGGTTGACTGTTCGGCGTCATTACCCGGTCGTTACGCCTCGCGGCTACTGCTAATAGACCATCGAGTGTTGAATTGTTCTCGCTCAGGTCTTCGATGTCGCGCGTTTTGCCCCACGGGTTGACGGTGTCGATGTTGATGTCGGCCAGCGTTTTTTCCAGTGGATACAGCGGATGTTCGGCATAAAACCTTGCGCCGAGCAATCCCGCCTCCTCAGCAGTCGTGGCCATGAACAGGACCGAACGTTTCGGCGGCGGATTCAATTTCATGAACGCCGCTGCGAGCTGAATAACAGCCGCAACCCCCGACGCGTTATCGATCGCGCCATTGAAAATCTGATCGCCTTGAAGTTCGGAACGACGTCCGAGATGATCCCAATGCGCCGTATAAGTCAGGTATTCGTCCCGCAATTTCGAATCACTTCCGTCGAGCTTGCCGATGACGTTGTGCGATTTGAATGAGCGAAGCTGTTGTTGGATGTCGATGTTGGCTTTGGCGTCCAAAGCCACGGGACGAAATTGCTTTGTGACGGCCGATTTCTTCAGTGCGTCGAAATCCTGTCCGCAGTCGGCCAGCAATTTCTTTGCGGCATCGAGCGTTATCCAGGCGCGTGCCTTAACCGCCTCGCTGTTTTTATCCGGCGCATCGATCTCATAATTCTCCTTTGCCCAACTGGTTTTCACAACGGTGTAGGGGTAGGCCGCCGGTTCCGTTTCATGAATAATCACAGCGGCTGCCGCGCCTTTTTTCGCAGCGATTTCGTGTTTGTACGTCCAGCGTCCGTAGTAGGTCATCGCTTTTCCCTTAAACATTTTGTCGTCGAATTTTGCTGAATCTTTCGGATCGGGAATCGGCGGATCGTTGATCAACGTCAGGATCGTTTTGCCGCGGACATCGATGTCTTTGTAATCGTCCCACCCATACTCCGGCGCGACGATGCCGTACCCGACAAAGACCACGTCCGAATTATGGATCTTGATTTCCGGTTCGAGACGCGCGGATGACGCAACGAAATCGTCGGGGTATTTCAGGTCGATCATTTTGTCGCCAACCGCGAAGGACATCTTCGGTTGGCTCTTGATCCCGACCAGCGGAACTTCCTGCGTGTATGTCCCGTCCGGATTTCCTGGCTTGAGGCCAACCTGCTTAAACTGATCAGTGATATATTTGACCGAAAGTTCTTCTCCTTTCGTCCCGGGCGCCCGCCCTTCGAATTCATCCGATGCGAGAATCTTAATGTGCGCGAGCAAACCGTCCGGTGTGATCGCGTCGAGCGCTGGCTGCAAACGCAATGCCAATTCATCCGTGGCGACGAGCGACGTCGCGGCCACGCAAAGGATCGCGACAAACCAACGCGCAATTCTCATCTCCCTTCTGTAGCGGCGCTCCCTGAGCGTCGCAAGATAATCACGGAACCCGAATGCCAAATGACGAAGGAATGACAAACCCAAAGCATAACGGCCCGATGACTCTTTCGGTCATTCGTGTTTCGTCATTCCAGCCACACATACTTGTACGGATGATGATCAAGAATCGTCGGATACCAACCCTTGACGCTGGGACGAATCAAAAAGGCGTGCGTGTAAAAATAGACCGGCAAGACCGGCGCGTCTTCGAGCAGAATTGCTTCCGCTTTTTGAAATGCGGCATAACGCGCCGCTTCGTCGCCGGTCTGGCTCGCCTCCGCAATGAGCCGATCATAATCAGCGTTTGACCAGCCAGTTTGATTGTTCAGCCCGTTGGTTACCCAAAGATCGAGAAATGAGTTGGGATCGACGTAATCCCCAATCCATGTCGAACGAATCACCTGATAATTCATCTGGCGCCGCGAATCGAAATAAACCTTTTCCTCCTGATTCAGGAGGGTGGCGTTCACATTCAAGTGTTGTCGCCACATCTGCTGGACCGCTTCCGCGATGAGTTTGTGGTTTTCGGATGTGTTAAACAGAATCTCGATCGGCGGGAGGCCGCGGCCATCCGGATAACCGGCTTCTGCGAGCGTTTTGCGGGCAAGCTCGACATCGTACGGGATCGAGGACTGGCAGGTGTAGCCGGCGGTATTCGGCGGTGTGAAACAGGAAGCCGGCAACTGCGCGCCCCGGGTGACTCTTTCGACGATGCTCTGCCGATCGATGGTCATGGCAAGCGCGCGCCGGACGAGACGATTATTGAGCGGCGGCCGGGTCACGTTTACCCGATAGAAGTAAGTGCCGAGATACGGATCGATGCGGAGGAAGTCGGGATGTTCGCGGCGGTAGCGATCGATGCGGTTGATCGGCATAGAATCGGTGACGTGCAGTTGTCCAGAGCGAAACGCGCGCTCTTCGATGTCGTTGCTGTCGATAGTGTGAAAAACAATTTCATTTAACCGAACATTCTGGGCGTCCCAGTAAGTCGCGCTCTTTTTCACCCGGACGCGATCGTTCAGTCTCCATTGCTCAAGCGTGAACGCTCCGTTTCCGACGAACCGCCCCGGTTTAGTCCAACGACTGCCGCGCTCAAATACGGGCCCATATTTCTCGATCGTGCGAATCGGCACAGGAAACCACGAGTAATGGTTGAGGAGAGAGAGGAAATATGGGGTCGGATTGGAAAGGGTGATTTGGAGTGTTCGATCATCCAGAACGCGGAACCCCACTTCGTCGAAGTTATCGGTCTTTCCTTTGTTAAATGCCTCGGCGTTTAAGACCGGATACAGCATGTATGCGACCGGTGAAGCCAGAGCAGGGGAAAGGATGCGGCGATAAGATGCGAGAAAATCTTGCGCGACCACCGGATCACCGTTGGACCACTTGGCGTTATGCCGAAGATGAAACGTGTAAATCTTTTCGTCTGGCGAAACTTCCCAGCTCTCGGCCACGCCGGGGACCGGGTGCAGATCATGCGGGTCCTCGGAGACGAGACCCTCCAGCAGCGCCGAGATGATGTTGAGCGAACTGACGCTGTTTACAATCTGCGGATCGAGGTCCTGCACTTCCTGGCCATTGCCCTTGTGCAGAATTTGGAGTCGATCGCCTTTTTCGACGTCGGTTTCAGCGCGTCGACACGACATCAGCGATCCGACCGTAGCTACACCGATGGCAGCGAGGGCGATTCGGTTGGCAACCAGGGTCCTCAACTTTTCCGCTGCAAAATAGTGATCCGTCCGCGCAGGGAATCGATCGCGCGCGGATAAATCCATGCCGGCGCTCTTGGTGTACGGTTCGCGGCCCAAACCGCCGCCAGCATCCAAAATAAGAGCGGCGTATCGGCGGTGAGAAAATGCGCGTAAGTAACAAATCCGGCGCTCGTGGCGAAAGCAAACGCAATGATAACGGCAGAAAATCTTCCGTACGAGCGACGACTAAAACTATAAGCGAGTGCAATTGTGCCGAGATAAAGCGCAATCGTCACTAATCGCGATCCGATTAGCTTTGCCGAATTGGCGACTTTCATTCTTTCCGCCGGCACTTGGGCGATTTTCAGAGCTCCGGTGATTGGCCAGATCACGAAAACGTGGTTTAAGTAGGTGTGAAACGGTGGCTTCATGTAGTTCCCCGGCAGCAGCGCGCGCAAACCAAGCAGTGCGATTTGGCTGCGATTCCAGCATTCGACGCGTCCCCACCTGATACCCTGCAGACAAAAAAGGAAGGCGAGCGACAGCGCCGCGAGTAACAGCGGATCAAGGCATTGAATTTTTCTCGATTGCTCCGCGGATTTGGACGGGTTCACCTGGTTGCTGACGATGACGTCACCGACGTGTTCTTGTCATTGATACCGATCTTTTTCAGGAACGGCTGGACCGATTGTTTTCGGCCAAGGAACTTTTCGATTGAGACGTTAACGTCGCGCGAATCGCCCGGCTGGTAGATTTCGTGGCGCAATCGCAATCCAGCTTGCTTGTCAAAGTAACCGTCCTTCGCCGTTTCGAAGACGGTAGCCATATCGGCCGCGATCGCGTCGGCCCACGCGTAACCGTAGTAACCGGCATCGTAACCGTTTAAATGCCCGAAGTACGTAACGAATGTCGTGCTCGGATCGATTGGGAGAAAAACCTTTTCCAGAATCGGATTCGATATTGCCACGCTATCATAAGGCGCATCTTCGGCGTGCAGATCGTGCAAAGCGAGATCGAGGGACGCAAACGCGAATTGGCGCCGGTAATAAACACCGGCGTTGGCCAGCTTGGCGTCATTCATTTTCTTAATTATCTCTGCTGGAATTTTTTTCGATGGATCCCGGTAATCGGCGGCAAACGTGTCGAGCACTTTTTTGTTCCAAACCCAGTTTTGCAGCATTTGCGAGGGCGCTTCGACGAAATCGCCAGGGACGTGGGTGCCGGCAAAACGTGCGTATTTCGCACGGGTAACTATCCCATGGAGTGCATGCCCGAATTCATGAAAGAGAGTCTCGACGTCGGAATGGCTGAGCAGCGAAGGTTTGTCGCCGGTGGGCGGCGGGAAATTGCAGACCAGGGCCACGGTTGGCCGCTGGTATTTGCCGTCGGGAAGCAATTTGCCTCCCACGACCTCAAACATGGCGAAATGATTAAACTTTCCTTCACGCGGAAAGTTATCGAGATAAAACAGGCCGAGCGGCTCGCCGGTGGCGGAATCGGTCACAACATAGAGCTCGAGGTCGTCGATCCACTTGGAGGTTAGATTAACTTTTTCAAACCTGAGACCGAAAATGCTCTGATAAATGTTGAACATACCGTCGAGCACTTTCTGAAACGGAAAAAAGGAGCGGAGCGCTTCCTTATCGACGGAGTATTTCTGTTTGTTGAGCTGATTCTGATAATAGCGCCAATCCCAGACGCCGATTTTCGCGTTCGAATCTTTCGTATCGGCGGCTTTCATTTTCTGCATCTCGGAAACTTCGGCCGCGAACTTCGGCTGAATGCCGGTCACAAGATTGTCGATGTACGACTTCGCGCCCGTTCCGGACTTGGCCATCTTGATTTCGGTTTGAAAATCGTCCCAGGATTTGTAACCCAGCCGCAGCGCGATCTTGTTCCGCAGCGCCAACATTTGATTGAGCAGCGGAACGTTCTCATCTTTGGCGAGCGAATCGTGAATGACGTAGAGCTTTTTGCGCGTTGCCTCACTCTTCGCGTTTTCCTGCACGGTAATGAATTGCCAGGTCACGTTCGCCATCACTGTGTAGGCGTCATCGCCGGTCTTTATACCCGGCGAAGCGAAAAAGCTCTCCGGCAACCCGTCCAGCTCGGCCTTGATGAAAACCACCGGCGCCTTTGCATTGACGATGTTCGTTTCAAAGTCGGTGCCCAATTTCGATAAGTCCTTGCGCATCTGCTCGACTTCTTTGCGCTTTTCCGGAGGAAGTTCCAGACCGGCGCGCCGGTAATCGCGCAGCGTCTCCTTAAACAATTTGCCGTCTTCGCCGGAAAGTTTCGGCTGCGTATCGGCAAACGCTTTGATGGCCTTGTAAACGTCTTCGCGATAATCGACCCCGACCACCCAATCTTGATACGCTTTTACAGCCTTCTCCCCCGCCGCCCGCATGGCTGCGTTAGTGTTCGTCTGTTTAATGAGGTTGGCTCTGTTGGCGGCGAGGGCTGCTTCATAGCCAAGATCATCGAGAGCGGTAATAGTGCTCTTGAAAGTCACCTTGGTCAGATCTTGCACCGCGATCTGATCGAGAGCCTGGTTTGCTTTGGCGATCGCATCTTTAACCAACGCCTCCACTGCTTCGGGTGTTTGTTCCCATGTGGGAATTGTCAGAACTGCATTGGCTTTCGCGGCGGCAGGGCGAAAATCATCGACGGATTTTAATTCGGCGGCGAAAAGATGCGAATTCAAAACTGCGAAAACAATTGGCAGAAAAAGAGGTGAAGCTTTCATGGCGATGGATCAGGCGTCGGGGAACATCTGTAGGCGCGTGGAAAAGGCAAATGCCATCACCTGTGCTCCGGGTCGATCGCTTCTCCTGTGTTGCGTTTTCGGGACTCGCAAGCTAGGAAGCTTGCGCCACTTTTGTGATCGAGAAATTTTTCTTCGCCTTTATCCCAGTCTTTGTCGCCGTCGATCCGATAGGGCTCGTCGCGATTTTTTTAGGCCTTGGCACGAGCGCTTCGCGTGATCAGCGAAAGCGGCAGGCGCTCCTAGGAATTTTCACGGCCCTCGGTATCGCGATCGGTTTTATCTTTCTTGGGAAACTCATTTTCGCTGCGCTTGGGATCACGGTGGCGGATTTTCAAGTCGCGGGTGGTCTTATTCTGCTTGGTCTGGCCGGCCGCGAATTGTTCAGTCTTGGGCCACAGGACCGGGGCAGCGGAGATGAATTCGGCATCGTGCCGCTCGGCATGCCGTTGATCGCCGGACCGGCATTACTCACGGCGCTGCTCATTTTAGTCGATACCGTTGGCCTCGTCTTTACGCTCACGTCCCTCCTGGTGAATCTCGCGCTGGTCGCGATCGCGTTCTGGAATGCCGACCGGTTCACCCGCTGGATAGGCCAGCAGGGATTGCGCGGAGTGTCCAAAATAGTCGCGCTTCTTCTTGCCGCGATCGCGGTCAGTTTAATTCGGCGTGGCTGGCAGGGAATCGCGTGATTGTGAGGTCGGTTTTAGGTCACATATGTGACAACGAAAGTGTCAGTACTTTGCTCAGGCATTGCATTTTTGCCAATGTCGGACAAGAGTGCCGTAATTTCCTTAACACAAAGAGACTCCGCTCTTTTCTGTGCCGTCTGTTGACACGCCAGCGGGTCTTGTTAGAATCCTCGCTTTTATGAGATTTCCGCTCCCGCTCACCGCGAAAATTGCGGCCTACATGATCGGGCATAAGTTGCGCGGCACGAAGAAGTTCGCCACGGTGCTTCAACTCGAGCCGTTGCACACCTGCAACCTGACCTGCACAGGTTGTGGACGGATTCGCGAATACTCCACGTCGCTGAAGGATATGATGAGCCTGGAGGATTGCCTTGGGGCGGCGCAAGAGTGTGATGCGCCAATGATCTCGATCTGCGGCGGCGAACCCCTGATTTACCCGCATATTGAAGCGCTGGTGAAAGGATTGCTCGAGCAAAAGCGGATCGTTTACATCTGCACAAACGCCATGTTCATGCGCAAGAAAATGCGCGAATGGCTTGCCTCGCAACTGTCGATTCAACCGGAGTTTGTCGAAGCAAAAATAGTGGCGTTGCTCGGCGCGGGTTTAATCAGCGAGAAAGATGCAGCGGACATTCGGAAGGGCCCAAAGGATGCGGCCAAGCCGACGATCGGACCGACCGGCTGGATGTATTGGAACGTGCACCTCGACGGGCTCGAGCGGACGCACGATCTCATCGTCGAGCGCGAAGGCGTTTTCAAGGAGTGCATTCTTGCAATTAAGATGGCGAAACTGCTCGGGTATCAGGTCGCGACCAACACGACGATTTACAAGGAAACCGACATGAAAGAGATCGAGCAGATGTTCGATTACGTTTCCGATCTCGGCGTGGACGGCCACACGATTACTCCCGGATACGAGTACGACGCCGCCAAGAAAGACATGATTAAGCGGCTCAATTTGCGTCCGGAGAATTTCTTTCTCACCCGCGCCATGACCATTCAGAAGTTCCAAAAAATCGAGGAATGGATGAATCGATACACATTTTTTGGGACGCCAGTTTATTTTGAATTTCTCGGTGGCAAGCGCGATTTAACTTGTTCAGCCTGGGCGATTCCCACCCGAAACATTCGCGGGTGGAAAGGTCCCTGCTATCTCATGACCGACGCGCACTATTCGACTTACGCGGAGCTACTCGAAAAGACGGAGTGGGACCGATACGGCGTCGTCAATGGCGTGGCCCGCGACAGTCGTTGTGAAAACTGCATGGTGCATTGCGGTTATGAGCCAACCGCAACTTTGGGTCTGCAAGCGCAACGCGGCGACACCTGGAAAACGGTCAAATTTAATTTTGGATCGAAACCGAAACCGACCGGCCGCGGCAGCGAAGTTCTAGCGTTTAACGGGGTGAGCTCCGGAAACGGACATCTGACGGGAAAAAATGCCGAGGCTTCCGCGCAAGCATCATAGCAACGAGCGGTTAACGGATCGACAGGTCCAAGATCGACAACATGAACCGGTCCTCTGATGTAATTTCTTTGCCAAGCGCACGACCTGATCTCGAGCAGTCATATTCCGCCAGCGACGCCGAGATTTCACAAGCCATCAATCGGGCCCAGGAAAACCTTCTTCGCCAACAGAAAAACGACGGGCATTGGTGCGGCGAGCTGATCGTCGATAGCACACTCTGCTCCGATTACGTCCTGTTCATGCATTGGTGCGGCGAAGTCGATGGGCAATTGCAGCGTCGTTGCGTCCAGCACATTTTGAAACGGCAACTGCTGGACGGCGGCTGGAACATCTATCAGGGCGGCCCGAGCGAGATTAACGCTTCCGTGAAAGCATATTTCGCGTTGAAACTTGCTGGCTGTTCGGCCGATGCGCCTTTCATGCACGAAGCACGCGCCAACATCATGCGCCTTGGCGGTATTCCTCAGATGAATACTTTCAGCAAGCTTTACCTTGCGCTCCTCGGGCAATTTCCATGGAAGTATTTGCCGACGATCCCTGCGGAAATGGCGCTCCTGCCGAGCTGGATGCCGTTTCACATTTACAAAATGTCGTCCTGGAGCCGGGCCATGCTGATGCCGCTGGCCATCATCAACCATTTCAAGCCAACTCGCGTTTTGCCTGGCGAAAAGCAATTGCACGAGCTCTATCCCATCGGCACGGAGCAAAGCGATTTGCGTCTGCCCCGCAGCGAACGCTTCTGGACCTGGCGCAATTTCTTTCTGCGAGTCGAAGATGTTCTGAAATTCCTGCATCCGCTTGGGTTTCGCCCGCTCCGCCGGCAGGCGCTTGAAAAGGCGGAGCGATGGATGATTGAACGGATTGGCGAGGGGAGCGACGGCCTCGCGGCCGTGTATCCGGCGATGCTGAACTGTCTGATCGCGTTACGCGTGCTTGGTTACTCAAAAACAGATCCCGTCTACGCCAAGGCGGAAAAAGATTTCGCCGGCCTCTTTGTCGACGATCCCGAGGATTTCCGCATACAACCTTGTCTCTCGCCCATTTGGGACACTGCGATCAACATCATCTCACTGGCGGAATCCGGTGTTTCGCCGGAGCATCCAGCGCTGCAAAAGGCCGCCGATTGGCTGATCAAAAAGGAAGTGCGTATTCGCGGTGATTGGGCGGTAAACAATTCACATCCGGAAGCCAGCGGATGGGCGTTCGAGTACAACAACATTTATTTTCCCGATACCGATGACACGGCGATGGTGCTGATGGCATTGCGGCTGGTCCGGCCGAATGATCCACAATCGTTTAACGAGCTGTTTCGCCGGGCGCTTGCCTGGCAGCTGAGTTTCCAATGCGACGATGGCGGCTGGGCAGCGTTTGATAAGAACGTGACGACGCCGTGGCTGGAAGACATGCCGTTTGCCGATCACAATGCGATTCTCGATCCAACCTGCAGTGATCTGACCGCGCGCACGCTGGAATTGTTCGGTTACATTGGTTTCGATGCCAAAGCGCAGTGCGTGCGCGACGCCATTCACTATTTGATCGACACGCAAGACGACGACGGTTCCTGGTACGGCCGTTGGGGCGTCAATTACATTTATGGCACCTGGCAGGTCCTGCGCGGCCTGCGCGCGATCGGACAGGATATGACGCAGGACTGGATATTGCGCGGGCGCGATTGGCTCGAGAGCTGTCAGAATAGCGACGGGGGCTGGGGTGAGACATGCGAGACCTACGACAACCCGGCGACCAAAGGAATCGGTGAGAGCACAGCATCGCAAACGGCGTGGGCGGTGATGGCCCTCTGTGCATGTGGCGATCTCGATCGACCGAGTATTCAGCGGGGCTTGCGTTTCTTGCTCAGCTCGCAAAAACCGGACGGCTCATGGGATGAAGAGCAAATCACCGGCACCGGGTTTCCGCGCGTCTTTTATCTGAAATACGACATGTACCGCCAGAATTTCCCGCTGCTTGCTCTGGCGACCTACGTGAATTATCGCAGCGGCCTCGGACATCGTCCGAGTTTTTATCGCTGCGAGAGGTAGGGCGATTTGGCCGCAATCGCCCTGTGGCGGATACAGATCACGCACCACCCCGGCGGTTTGGTGAATCGCACCGGGTCCCGAACATCAGCGCCTTTTCCGCGAGAAAAATAAATCCTGTCGTTAGCGGCGTTTCGAACTAATTTACAAATATGGCTTACGAATTACCAAAATTACCCTACGGCTACGATGCTCTGGAGCCGCACATCGACGCGCGCACGATGGAAATCCATTACACCAAGCATCACCAAGCGTACATAGATAACCTTAACAAGGCGGTCAAAGGCCAGGCCGATCTGGAAAAGAAATCGGTCGAGGATTTGATCAGCGATTTGAGCGCTGTCCCGGAAGATATTCGCACGGCGGTGCGAAATAACGGCGGTGGCCATGCTAATCATTCCTTCTTCTGGAAAATCATGGGGCCAAACGCGGGTGGCGAGCCGAAAGGCAAACTTGCCGATGACATCAAATCCACTTTTGGCAGCTTTGATGATTTCAAAGAGAAAATTGCGGCAGCCGGGCTGGGCCGTTTCGGCAGTGGCTGGGCATGGCTCATCAAAAACAAGAGTGGGAAGCTCGAAGTTATTTCCACGCCGAATCAGGACAGTCCGCTTATGGAGGGAAACAAACCGATTCTTGGGGTCGATGTTTGGGAGCACGCTTACTATCTCAAATACCAAAATCGCCGGGCTGATTACCTTAAGGCTTGGTGGAACGTTGTGAACTGGGACGCGGTCGGAAAGAATTACTGATTCGCTTTCAGCGAATTGTCCCTGTGGCGGCGGTCTGTGACCGCCGCTAAAATTGTACGGTTCAGCGATCGCATAAGAAATGGCGTATCTAAACGAAAATTATCTTAAGCTTCAGGCCGGATATCTGTTTCCGGAAGTTGCGCGCCGTGTCCGCGAGTTTTGCGAGGCGAATCCCGAAGCGAGCAAACGTTTGATTCGCTGCGGAATCGGCGATGTCACCGAGCCGCTCCCGCCCGCAGCGATCGACGCGATGAAGGGCGCGGTCGATGAGATGGGGAAGCGCGAAACCTTCCGCGGCTATGGGCCAGAGCAAGGCTACGAATTTCTAAGATCGGCAATCGCGCAACATGATTATCGCGCCCGCAACATTGAGGTCGCCGATGCTGAGATTTTTGTCTCGGACGGGTCGAAATGCGATTGCGGGTATATTCTCGATATTCTTAGCGACCAAAACAAAGTCGCAGTCCCGGACCCGGTCTATCCCGTCTATGTCGATACCAATGTGATGGCAGGCCACAGCGGCACGGCGCAGTCGGACGGCCGCTACGAAGGTCTTCTTTATTTGCCGTGCACCGTTGAGAACGGATTTGTTCCCGAACCGCCGGCAGAGCATGTCGATCTCGTTTATCTTTGTTTTCCGAACAATCCCACCGGCGCGGTTGCATCGCGCGAACAACTTTCGCGTTGGGTCGATTACGCGCGGGAACATGAGGCGCTCCTGCTCTTTGACGCCGCTTATGAAGCGTACATTTCGCAGCCAGATGTTCCGCGCTCGATTTTCGAAATTCCGGGCGCGCGCGAATGCGCGGTGGAATTTCGCAGTTTTTCCAAGAACGGCGGTTTCACGGGCGTGCGCTGCGGGTTTACGGTCATGCCAAAATCTTTGCTTGCGCGAACGGAGTCGGGAAAAAGAATCCCCCTCCATCCCCTTTGGCATCGGCGCTGGAGCACCAAGGCGAACAGCGTGAGTTATCCGGTGCAGCGTGGCGCGGCCGCTCTGTACACTCCGGAAGGACGGCAGCAGATTCGCGCATTGATTGATCATTACATGGGCAACGCAAGAATTCTGCGCGAAGCGGTGGCCAAAACCGGCATGGCGGTTTTCGGAGGCATAGATGCGCCTTACATCTGGGTGAAAACGCCCGATGGCCTGACAAGCTGGCAAATGTTCGATCGGCTGCTGCGCGACTTGAACGTGGTAATCACGCCCGGCGCAGGCTTTGGCGCCCAGGGCGAAGGATATTTCCGCGTTTCCGCCTTCAACACTCGAGAGAACGCCCAGGAAGTAGCGCGCCGTTTGGAGAGGCTGTAGCAGCCTCGCAGTGGGGGATGCCGCACCGGAGCGAGTAAGTATGCGCAATTCGCGCTCACTGCAACGAAGAGGTAGAATCCTCCCTTGTCGACTGGGTCGAGGCACGTAACATTCGGGTTTTGAAAAATCAGAGTGGCCGCTCCGAAGCAAAATCTACCGCAGCTTTATCGCTTTTGTTTTTTGATGCTGGGCGACGCGCGCAAAGCACAGGAAGTTTTTGAGACAACCTTGCGTGAAGCGGCCCTGCGCGCGGCTCATGGGGAACTGCCAAACCAGCCATTTTGGCTTTTCCGCGACGCGCGCTGGCGTTGTTTGGAAGCAAGCGAAACCGACTTGCAAGCCGAGCCTCTTCAGCTGGACGAGCGTGATATAGCTTCAGCGGCTCCGACACAAATTGCACAGCTTGAGCCCACCCAACTGGCAATTTGGATTTCCGGTGCGCCAGATCCTCAGAGGACCGCGCTTGCCCTTTTTTATCTCGATGAATTCGATCACCGCGAAATTCTCAAGCTTGCGGAACTCAAGCTAAGCGAGCTCTCGCGGCTATTGGCGCTGGGACGGCGACAATTTCAAGCCTGGCTCGATGCCATGGTTCCTGAACAGACGAAACCATGAAAACGCCGCGGTTATCGCGTCGCAAGCGAGCGCTCCTGAATTGTGCGCCGATCGGCGAAGAGCGCATCCGCGACCGTTCCATGCGCTCAGCCGTCTTCCGTGCGAGCGATTCGGACGAGTTTGCGAATCAACAGAGCTTTGATCTCGCAGTGGCCGAATTGGTTCGTACCATCCCCATTCCTCCGGAGACTGCCGAATGGTTCTCTAACAAAGATCTCCTCGCGCCGTCGAAATGGACATGGAAAAAGACTCTGCGTAACCCAGCCGTCCTCGCAGTCGGGATCGCTCTTGCCGTAATCGCCGGAGTGCTCGTCTTCCAGTTTGTTTCACGCCTGAATGATTTTCCGGGATCGGCGACCGCACGGAAATTGTTGACGATCGCCGGCTCGACCCGATCGGTCCTTCTCGATCCGGTGAACGCGGATGCGGGGACTTTGAGTGACTTGTTTTTTATGAAACACGGGCTGGAGCATTACGACATGCCGCCGGAGTTTGCCGATTTTCACACGATTGGCTGCCGGGTTTTTGAGGACGATCAGTCACAACGCGTCGCCCAAATCTGGGTGTCCGAGAAACGGATGCAGTTCTTTCTCTTTCCAGCGGAGAGGGACGTCAAGTCAGGGGCGGTGCTGCGGTTTCCCGGGTGGCGGTATGTTCATCAAGAAGGCTGGGTGGGAGCTGTCACGGAGCACAACGGGGTGTGTTTCATGGTTGCGCTTCATGGCCGGGAAAAAGACCTCGCCGCCTACATTCCTAAGACGAAACAGTAAATTGAAGCTCCGTTGACAGGTCGCGACGTGCCATTGAATCTTTTCGACGCAACCCCGGGGAAACTCAGCGGTAGAGCAGCTCCGAGAGCATTCGGGGTTGGTCGGTACGGAGTTGTTTATTTCTAATCGGAGACAGATTAGCGCCAGGGTAGCTCAGCGGTAGAGCAGGGGACTCATAAGCCCTTGGTCGGGAGTTCGATTCTCCCCCCTGGCAGGCTGCATATGGCGTGGTTTATAGTTTGCGTGGATCATCCGGTCGACACTACATCGGTGCGACGCCCGGTTTGGGCGCTCGACTCGCACAACATCGTCGTGGTCATGCGCACACGACGAAACGAATCGGCGAATTTCAAGTTGTAGCTTAGCGCGAGTACTCGACACTGAAACAAGCGCGAGACACCGAGCGATTCCTAAAAGCGAAAAAGAATCCCCGTCTTGCCATTCACTTTTTGCGGCGGTAGAGCAGCCCCGAAAGTTTTCGGGGTTGGTCAGGGAGTTCGATTCTCCCCCCGAGCAATCAATATCTCCAATTTGTAATTGATTCGACGTTGGACGTTCGATGGTCAGCGTCCGACGTTTTCGGCGATTCGCGCCGCCATGGATAACGAGAATTTTTTGGACAAACTTTTCGCACGCGGAAATTCTTACTGGCTGACGCGTTTCGTCATTCTGCGGTTGCTCGGGCTCGTTTATGCGATCGCATTTTTGATAGCAGCACAGCAACTCGTGCCCCTTATCGGCGAGCACGGATTAACGCCTGCGAATCGCTTTCTTACGAGTATACAAACGCAACTCGGTTCTCGTAGCGCTGGCATGCTGCAAGTGCCAACGCTCTTTTGGTTCGGAATCTCAGACAACGCATTGTCGATCTTTGCATGGGCAGGTTTCGGTTTATCGCTGGTCGTCCTTGGCGGGTATGCGAATGCGCTCCTCCTCACGCTTCTCTGGGCGATGTACATGTCGATTGTTCACATTGGCCAAATCTGGTACGGCTACGGCTGGGAGATTCAACTGCTCGAGACCGGCTTTTTGTCGATCTTTCTCTGCCCTTTGATCGATGGGCGCCCATTCCCGACGTGCCGTCCGCCGATCCTCGTTTTCTGGCTTTTTCGCTGGCTCGGCTTTCGCATCATGATCGGCGCGGGTCTGATCAAATTGCGCGGCGACTCCTGCTGGCGCGATCTGACCTGCCTTTACTATCATTACGAAACGCAGCCAATCCCCAACCCGATCAGTCGCTATTTACATTTCGCGCCCCATTGGTTTCACAAATTCGGCACCGCATGGAACCATTTTATCGAGTTGGTTGTGCCATGGTTCTCATTCGGTCCGCGCACGGCACGGCACATCGCGGGCGTCTTGCTCGTCAGTTTTCAAATCGTTCTCATTATCAGCGGCAACCTCTCCTTTTTAAACTACGTCACCATCATTCCGTTTCTCGCCTGCTTTGATGATACATTTCTACGCCGCTTCCTGCCGGCGAGACTCGTAAGGCGCGCTGAACAAGCGGCTCAAGAATCGGAACCGTCACGCATCAACAACACGGTCGCGATCGCATTGTCGATCCTGATCATTTATCTGAGCGTCGCTCCAGTGCTCAATCTCGTCTCAGGCCGGCAGATCATGAACACATCTTTCAATCGATTTGATCTCGTGAACACCTACGGCGCATTCGGCGCGGTAGGACGCGAACGTCCCGAAATTATTTTCGAGGGAACCGAGGACGCATTGATTACCGGCGACACCAAATGGAAGGAATACCAGTTCAAAGCCAAACCGGGTGATCCAGACCGGCGCCCGCCGTTCGTCGCGCCGTATCAACCACGAATCGACTGGCAAATCTGGTTCGCGGCCATGGCGTCACCCGCCGAATACCCGTGGACGCTGCATTTCGTCTGGAAACTTCTGCATAACGATCGCGCTACGCTCTCGCTCCTGGCCAATAATCCGTTCCCCGACGCGCCTCCTTATTACATTCGGGCACGACTTTATCGCTATCAGTTTGCCCCTTTGGGCGAAAAAGGATGGTGGAAACGCGAACTCATCGGCGATTGGTTGCCCGAGCTTTCCAAGGACGACCCGGAATTTCGCCGTTTGCTCGAGGCGATGGATTGGCTGGATTGACTGAATTCATGAAGAAGCCTGCCCGGGTGATCAGTGCGAATGTTCTGGAACGTTTAGCGAAGCCAGAGTCAAGGTTTCATCCTGATTATGTAGCTTACCGGAATCGGCAGATGACGTGGGCTGAATTGGTTGCGCGGCTGCCGCACGTTGCCATGATCGGCGACAGTGTTTGCACGGACGTGTATGTCTCGTCGGTTCTAAGCACGTTTTGGCGTGCGCGCACTTGTTGTGGCCATAACTGGTTTCTCGACACCAATTGTTCGCCCGCGAGCATTCGGAGCGTTTCGAAGAGACTGGAGAAGCTCAGCCCGTTTGTCGCGATGGAATTCGCGGGGATCGGCGCGCTCGTCGATGATGAGGGCGAACGGCAGAATTTTTTTCGCAGAATTCTGCGGACGCGCAATTTCTCCGGACAAATTGGCCAATTGCTAGCCGCGGAGCGTTTTCCCGATTTAGTTCTGATCGCGATCGGGCACAACAACATCGATTGGGCGTGGCGAAGTCCGCGGAGCGAACTGGACCAACCAGAGAGTCGTTTGCAGCGGCACAGCCGGCGCTTTCGAGAAAATTTCGCGCGACAGATGCGGCGGCTGATTGAGGGCGCGCGAATGCAGCGTCACCGGGTCGCGGTTGTGGTGTACGGTCTCGTTAATTTCGAGGCCTACTTCAAAGGGCGCGAAATCGCAGAGGACCTGCGAGCACGTGACCCGGCCCGGTACCGACATCTTGAAACTAGTTACAAATATTTCACATCCTTCCGGCCGGTTTACCGGTCCAATCTGATTCGTCTTGGCGTGATGGTGAATGAGGAACTGCGCGCGATGGTAGGCGAATTAAACCGCGAGCTTGCGGGCAATGTAAACGTGCAGGTCCGATATTCGGGTGCCCTGGCGACAGCCGATTTGAGCCGCGTGGAATTGCTCCACGCAGTGGACGGCTGGCATGCGTCGGCCGAAGGCCACAATGTTCTTGCCGAAGCGGCGTTCAGCGACCTTGGGCCAAGTCTGGAATTTCTTGGGATCAAGTCGCCACCGTCGGATTCGCGAAAGTAAACGCGATGTCGGCACTCTATAATCCGCGCTTCTTCAATCGCGCGATTGTTTCGCGTAACATCCGATAACCGAAATGTCCTTGCGGCACGCGCAGCAGCTCCGAGCCGCGCCAATTTCCGTGAACCTTCTCAACATCTTCAGGTCGCGCGATTAAGTCGAATTCCCCGGCGACAAACAGCACGCGGTCTGCATCGCATAGCGGCTGATTATGCATTGGAGAACTCAGGTGAAAATGCCGCGCGATGAGAGCTGGCTCGATATTTGCCCGATGCAGTTCGCGCCGCATGAATCGTGCGGCCGGGCTGTCCCAGATCGCGTGCTCAACATTCACGATCGGCGCCATCAACGCCACGAAACGAAAATCGCGCTCCACCATCGCCAGAAGGGCGCCGATCCATCCGCCATAACTGGTCCCGAGCACGCCAAACTCCGTGCAGCCGCGCTCGCGCAATATTGCCATCAGTTGCCGCAACTCGATTACGCCCTGACGCAGCCCCTCTGCGTTGCGAATGAGATCAGCGGTGATGGCGAGCTCCCCATTCCAGTAGCCGCGCGGGACACGTGAATAGTGATAGGGGAGATGGACGAAGCAGGCATTCCATCCCAGTTCATTAAAGCGCGCCGCGTAGCGACGATACCCGATGTGGCTCGCGGACATGAGCGCGTGCAACATGAGAACCGTCGGCGCACTCCAGCCCTGGGTGCACAGAAAAAAATCGGCGCGCGCGACATTGTTCGCTCGAAAGTTTGTATTGATAGGACTTTGCCATGTAATTGTGGTGCCGGGTCGATCCGAGATTACGGGTGCAATTTCTGCGCCGTTCGGCACGGCGTAATAGCCTTCCGCGGTGAGCTTCTCGCATGCCGTCACATAGTGCTCCATTTCCTCACGACTGCGCGCGTGCAGATGGTGACGAGACTGAAGTAGATTGATCGATCCGCACATGAGCAAATCGATAGCCGCCGCAGAAAAACGGCGCAGCTTGTCGTAGTCACGGCGCTCTGTCGCCGTGTTTTGAGAAGCAAGAGCAGCACGCCCCGGCAGAGCGGGGTGGCTACATTTCATTCGCTCTTCGGGCGAATGCGGCAGATCGTCTT
>JBKOWV010000082.1:0-12665 GCA_046724585.1 Verrucomicrobiota bacterium | reverse complement strand
ACTCCAAGATTCTTCAGCCGCGCGACATGAACGATCCCGAATCATTCAATGTCCGGCGAGGGAGAATTGGGGGGTATGCCGATTATCTGAGCGCCAGCGATATCGAATATGCTAATGAGGCGATGTCGGCGCTGGATCGGCGGTTCGGCTACAACGTGGGCGTAGTCTCTGAGTAGAAGAGCGCTCTGGCGAATCCAGGCAGAAATTCCCACTTGCGCAGTAGGAATTATTCTGATTGCCTACTGATTTAGTAGACATGAGACCGTCCAAACACGGCGAATATGCGCTCCGTGCGCTGATCATCGAACCCCGTTTTCAGATCGTTCGTCGGGGCTTAAAAAATTCAAAAATAAGTCTTGCATCCCTACTAATTTAGTAGGATATCAAACCATATCAATTCAGTAGACATTAAATTACCAACTGAAGGAGTCGCATGAAAACAATGAAATTGATAATGGGATCGATGTGCTCAGCCGTGTTCTGCACGAGTGCGGCATGGGTCGAATATGAGATCATGTCGAGTCTAGGAATCGGGCTCAGTCTGTTTGCGCTCACGTCTATGTCGGCGGCGATCTTAGTCGCGCTGCTTCGTGCGCCGGAAGGCTCCGAGAACGCTGATGGATTTTGTGCTCGCGTGCGCAACCGTCGCTCCGATGCGGTTCGGCATGGCCAACGCACACATACGGCGAAAATGGACATGTTCCGATTTTTAATAGCCCGACCGTCTCGCGCTCATAAGTAGCATATGAAACTTTCAAAACGGGGAGAGTATGCCCTCCGAGCGATAATTGATCTTGGGATCGCGCAAGAGCTGGGTTTTCCAATTCTGCAGGCGAGCGAATTGGCGAGGAAGGAGAAACTTCCCGTAAAATTTCTGGAGCAGATTTTGGCGCAATTGAAACTGGGCGGGTACGTAAAAAGCACTCGCGGAAAGTTGGGCGGCTATTCTCTGGCCAAGCCAATGAGGCGGATCAAGTTTGGATCAGTCATCCGTTTTATAGAGGGACCGCTGGCACCGATCCGATGTGTGAGCCAAACGGATTACGTGCGGTGCAGTTGTCCGGACGAAGTGCACTGTGGCTTGCGGATGCTTATGCTCGATGTGCGTAACGCCATCGCGAAGCTCCTTGATCGCTACACGCTTAAAGACATCGTAGAAATCACATTGCGCAAGCTGCGCAGAGACAAGGTTACGCCCGCTTTTATCCCGTCCTCAATCGGACTCCAGTCCGTGCTGTCGGCCAAGGGTAACCCGGCGTTTCGGGGACGTCGAAAATTGAATTCAGTAGAGCTTATATCGCTGAGACAGAGAAAATAAAAACGCTGGAATTCACCGAAGAAAAATTACTAGAAGCGAAAAACGCGACAAAAAGGAGAAACCTAATGTTTATCAAGAAGTTCATCTTACGGGCAGCGGGCGGGAGCCTGGCTGCAATTGTCTTAATGACGGCGCCACCGCTTGGCGCGCAAACGTCGTCCGAATCCGAACGGCTTCAGAAGCTTGAGCGCGCAGTGGAGCAGCTGCAGAAACGCAACGCCGAGCTCGAACAGGAAGTCAGCGGCCTGAAGAAACAGGCTGCGTCGACGACTGAGGTCGGCGGGAGAATGAAAACGAAAATCATGTCCGAGGGCAAATCGTATGTCGAAAAAGGGGTCGTGGAAGAAGAAAAGGCGCCACTTTACGTCCTTCAGCGCGGGCTGGAATTGAAGCTGGTGCTGGGCGGATTCATTCAGGCCAACTTCGAAGGCGGCGATGTCTCCGCTTTCGAGGGACGGTTTGGTCAGACTGCGATCGATGATCGTTTCCGGCTGCGCCGGGCGCGGATCAATCTGACCGGAGAGTTTGCGGAGCACTTCGACTTCAAGATCGAAGGCGACTTTGGCCAGGGCGATGGTCTCAACTCCAATCGCACCGCATTTTCAGCCACGGACGTCTTCGTTAACTGGCATCAGTTTCCGGAAGCGCAAATCAAGGTTGGTCAATGGAAAGCGCCGTTCGGTTTGGAACAGATTACGCCCGACACTACCCTGCTCCTGATCGAGCGCAGTCTGCCAACCGGGGCAATCACGCCGGACCGGCAAATCGGCGCTCAACTTTGGGGAAAGCCCTTCACGAACGTTTGGCCTAACCAGAAGGATTTGCTGACGTATTACGCCGGCATCTTCAACGGGAACGGGCGCAACACGAGCATCAACGACAACAATGCCTTCATGTATGTCGGCCGGTTGGAGCTGCAGCCGTTCAAAGGCAAAATCTTCGGTCAGGATTCCAGTCTGAAGCTGGGTGCCGACGTCCTAAACAGCCGCGATGATGCGGGCACAAACATCTCGCAAGGCTTAAATCTATTGGTAAACGACGACGGCTCCCTCTCGCCCTTCGTCCTGTCCACACCGGCCGAGCGGACGGCGTGGAGTGTGGATGCATGGCTGAAGCTCGGTCGATTTGATTTAATCGGTGAATATCTGCAAGAAAAAGTGAATGGTCTTACTTTCAACGGTGAGCCAGGCATCCCAGACTTCACAACGAACGGGTACTATATAACGGCAGCTTACTTCCTGATCCCGAAGAAGCTTCAACTGGCGACGCGCTGGGAGGATTTAAACCCGGGACAAAGAGGCAACGACGGCATTCGCTCCATTACCGGTGGCCTCAACTACTACATCCGCGGCGACGATCTCAAGCTGATGGTCAACTATATTCACACCTGGTCTGATTTCCGCGAAGCCAATCCTCAGTTTAGCCAGGATCAGTTTGATGAAGTCATCGCGCGCATTCAGCTGATGTTTTAGTTAGAAAAATGAAGCCGGCCTCGTATCTGCGCGATACTGGGTGACGCTTCCGACTTTCCTTCAGATCATGACGACGTTCTCTTATTAAAAACAAAACTATGACGACAAAAACATTGATAGCAGTTATCGGAACGCTTGCGCTTTTCGTGCAAGCCGCCCGCGCAGAAGAAAAAACGGTGATTCGTTTCGGGCATTTCCCGAATATCACGCACGCCCAAGGTGTAATTGCTCATGCCTTGACGCGCCAGGGCAAGGGATGGTTCGAAGAGCGGCTCGGGCCCAATGTCGAAATTCAATGGTTCACCTACAATGCAGGCCCTTCCGCGATGGAGGCGATCTTTGCCGGCTCACTCGACCTGACTTATGTGGGTCCCAATCCAGCCCTTAACGCATACCTTAAATCGAACGGCGAAGAGATTCGCATAATCTCGGGAGCGGCTACCGCGGGTGCGGCGCTGGTTGTTAAAGCCGATTCGCCGATCAAGACTCCGGCCGATTTCCGCGGAAAAAAGATTGCCACTCCACAGTTCGGCAATACGCAGGACATCGCCTGCCGGGCATGGCTGAAAGCGCACGGATTTAAGATCACGCAAACGGGCGGCGACGTCATTGTCATTCCAACCGCGAATCCGGAGCAGTTGGGCCTCTTTCAAAAAGGCGAAGTGGATGGCGTCTGGACAGTCGAGCCTTGGGTGACTCAGCTGGAACGCGAGGGCAAGGCACGCGTTTTTCTCGAAGATAAAGACACGATTACCACGTGGCTCGCTTCCAGTGTGAAGTTCCTGCGCGATCGCCGTGAGCTGGCGAAGAAAATCGCAGCTGCCAACGTGGAGTTGACCAAATGGAGCCAGGACAATCCAGCAGAAGCGCAGAAGTTGTTAATTGAGGAATTAAAGGCTGAAACGAAAGCGAGCTTCGACCCGGAGGCGGTGGCCCAGGCCTGGAAGCGCATCAACTTCAGCGTCGACGTCCCGCAAAAATTCGTCGCCAAAGCGGTACAGGATGCTAAAGATGCTGGCTTCTTGAAAGGTTCAACTGACACATCCAAGTTGATTGAAAATCCGTAATGCGCCTCACTGCCCGCCGCCTTTCCACCGCGACGGAAGAGCTTCAACCAATCGCGCCTTCCAAACTCGCGATCGAGGAAGTCTCGAAAAGCTTTCAAAGCGCATCCGGCACGGTCCTGGCGCTTGACCGTGTCAGTCTTAACGTCGCGGAAGGCGAATTCGTTTGTCTTGTCGGCGCGAGCGGCTGCGGAAAGACAACAATGCTTAACATTATTGCCGGTTTGGAAAAGCCCGATAGCGGCACGGTGCTCGCGGACGGGAAGCCGGTGATCAGCCCCGGACGAGAGCGTCTGGTGATGTTCCAGGAACCGGCGCTTTTTCCGTGGCTGAACGTGTTTGGAAACGTGCTTTTCGGGCTCAAGCTAAAGCCGAACTTGAGCAAAAAAAATCGACACGATGTCGCGAAATATTACCTCGAACTGGTGGGCCTGAGCCGGTTTGAACGTGCGAACATTCACGAGCTTTCCGGCGGGATGAAGCAGCGCGTCTCCCTCGCGCGTGCGCTTGCGCCGAATCCGCGCGTGCTTCTCATGGACGAGCCATTCGCCGCGCTCGATGCGCTCACCCGCGAGCAACTTTACGGCGACATTCAAGAAATCTGGAAAGCGCGGCGCAAGACCATTGTCTTTGTCACGCATAATGTTCGCGAAGCAGCTTGTCTGGGGGACCGTGTCCTGCTTTTTTCGCCGCATCCGGGCCGCATCCACGAAGAATTCACGGTGGAACTGCCCCGCCCGCGCGACATTAACAGTGTCGATCTTGCCGCCTACGCCACGCGAATCACAAAAGCTCTGAAGAGTCTCGGTAAAACCGCCACGGGATGAAACGATTTCTTCTCGCGGTCGCATTTTTCGCTCTCCTGCTCTTGATTTGGGAAGCGGCGTTTCGTGCCAGAATTTGGTCGCCTGTCCTCTTGCCCTCGCCGTGGCAGGTCGCAATCTATTTGAAGGGCACGGCTCTGGACGGAACCCTTCTCACGGCAACGGTGATCACCATGCGCCGATTGCTCGTGGGTTATTTCATTGGACTTGTTGTGGGACTTCCAGTCGGACTCTTAACGGCGCGCTGGAAATTGTTTGGCGATACGATCGGCACCATGGCGCTTGGCCTGCAAACATTGCCCAGCGTCTGCTGGGTCCCGCTCGCGCTCTTGTGGTTTGGGCAAACCGAAGCGGCTATGCTCTTCGTGGTTATCATGGGAACACTCTGGTCGGTGGTCATCGCCACCGAAACTGGCGTACGCAACGTCCCGCCGATTTACCGCCGCGCCGCGCTGACCATGGGCTCCAAGCACTTGCACATGTGGTTCAAAGTTATTCTGCCCGCCGCGCTTCCCTTTATCGTCAGCGGCATGAAGCAGGGCTGGGCGTTTGCCTGGCGCTCGCTGATGGCTGCAGAAATTTTTGTCACGATCCTGACCGGCTTCGGTCTCGGCCAGCTTCTCCATTACGGGCGCGAGTTAAGTGCCATGGATCAAGTCATTGCCGTCATGCTCGTGATCGTCGTCATCGGTTTGCTTGCGGACAAAATCTTCTTTTCGCCAATAGAGAGATTTCTTCATCACCGCTGGGGCACGAGCCAGGCATGAGCCTTCGCGAAAAACGGGCGCCCATCTCGGTCCAACGCGAGGTGCGCATCACTAATGAACTCGGTCTGCACGCGCGGCCAGCCGCTCAGTTCGTGAAGCGCGCGAACCGGTTTCGATCGGAAATATGGATCGTTAAAGAGGGCAAACGATATTCCGCTACCAGTCTCATCGAAATTCTGCGGGCCAATCTCGATTGCGGCGCCACTGTCACGCTCGAAGCACACGGCGTCGACGCGAACGAAGCCATTGACGCGCTTGAGAAATTGCTCGCGGAATTCCGCGAGAAAGACAATGGCTAACGGAGCGGCCGGGCCACCAGGATTCCGCTATTTGACCGGTAACGGGACAGATATTCCGATAGACGCGAGTCCACGATGACGCGACCGTAATTGCTGGGTGACGAAGCGTGGAGGAAATGTAAACCGCCCTTTGTGCGCAGTGCCAGCCCGACGTGCGACGTCGCGTAACGCCCCCGTCCCTCACGTCCGATAATTCCTATGATGTCGCCGTTGCGGAGCTTCGGTTCAATTTTGGCAACCCGGCTTTTTGGAATTTGAAAGAGCGGGTGCGAAGAGACGTTCGCTTCCATCCGCGCGAGCGGTCCCAGCAAGGAACGATTTGCCGCAAGATAGCGATAGTGCCGCCAGCCGACGCTCATTTCGCGCGCTGAATGCCGAACACTCACGCCGCCGAGACTGCGGGTCAGATCTTCGACTAGGCCACGGCGATCGTTGTCGTAAAGCCAGTCCTCCAAATAATGCAGACGCGAAAGATATTCGCCCGTGCATTCACCGCCACGATACCGGTCAAGCTCGATGTAATGCAGCAAGCGTTCCGGAGTCCAATTCGACTCCGGCTCGTTCAACATCCGGGCGAAGCCGAGCGCGATCTCGAAAAATGTCCAGCAATCCATCCCCTGAAAATTCACGGAGGGCGACTCGACTCGGTTATCGATCTCGAGCGTGTAATGCTTGTAGCGTGTCCCAACCAGGGCGAGCCCCACGGCGGCAGTCCGTTCGCCGATCGGCAACGCCTGCCAATTCTCGGATTTTGCCTTCGCGACCAGGCGATTGAATTGATCTTGTCCCTTGAAAACCGTGCTAAACGGCAGGCGCGATTCAACTGCGAAGACGCCCGAGCAAATCAAAAAGACGGGAACCAAAACTTTCCAACTCCGCATGTGGCGACTAACTGAACGCGAAACTCATCTCTGATCAACCCCGAAAGCGTTCGGCGTGGCTATGATGGTCGCAGACGGCAGCTACAGATGGGTTTCAGCCACGACAAGTTCCATTTTTATTTCCTGGAACGCGAGCTGATCGTGTATCAGGCCGAGCAACTCGAGCGCGCGCGTCTCGGGCATGTGGGCGCAACGCAGCTCAATCCGGGCCGGCCTGGCGGCGAGGTCCGGATGCGTTTCCGCCATTTCGCCATCGAGCAAAAATGAAACATAAGCGTTGAATCGCTCCTGTAAGGTGAGCAATCGTTCGTCGGAATCATCCCACGGCTCAGGTTCGTTCATCACCAGCACCACTTCGCCGGTATTCGAATCCTGCGCGATCACATCGATCACGCTGGTACGATTTTTGATTTTTGATGTTTGAGGTTTGATGTCCATTCAGGCAACTCGACGTTGGACGTTCGGAGTTTGGCGCTCGATGTTCAAGGCAAACAAATGCTCGATGATCTAACCGCCGATGAGGTTCGGAGGCGCCTCAGGCGTAGCTGAAGATCTGCGCGCATTCGAGCAAGGTAGAGGCCGATTGACCTCAATCGCCTCTGGGCGGAGTTTGATATTCCTGTGGCAAGAGCAAAGCGTGCAAGTCGATTAACACTGCTAGGGCGAAGTGAAGTGAAGCTGCCCGCTTCCCCGGCCGAAGCTCGGCTCGAGACTTTCCCAAATCCATCGCGCCGAAACTACCGGATTCATTTTGAAACGGATGATTTCACGTCCGTTTGTCCGATCACGGGTCAGCCGGATTTTGCCCGGATCGATATCGATTACGTGCCCGATAGGCGTTGCGTCGAAAGCAAATCGCTCAAATTTTATCTTGCATCCTATCGGAATGAGCGTGCCTTCAATGAAGCGGTCACGAACCGTATTCTGGACGATTTCGTGAGAGCATGCGCGCCGCGCGAGGCAATCGTGACCGCGCAATTCTCTGCCCGCGGTGGAATCGCGCTCACGGTGCGCGCTGAGTATCCGGATGCGAAACTGCGTAAAGCTGGCCGTGATGGTCTGTAGGGGAAGCCGCTGGCTTCCCGCTGGGACGACAACGCCGTTCCCTACAGGAACGCACTGCAAATAAATGAAACGCGCGGTTGTCCTTTTAAGCGGCGGAATCGATTCGACAACAACGCTGGCGATTGCGATGGCGGAAGGCTACGAAGCGTACGCCCTGTCGTTTGATTACGGCCAACGTCATCAGATCGAGGTCGAAGCTGCCCGTCGCGTCGCTAGTTCGTTAGGCGCAAAAGAGCATCGAGTCGCAAAGATCGACCTCCGCATCTTTGGCGGCTCGGCCCTAACAGACGATGTCGAGGTTCCCAAACAGAGATCGGAAACAGAAATTGCGCACGGGATTCCGGTCACGTACGTCCCGGCGCGCAATACGATTTTTCTCGCTTATGCGCTCGCCTGGGCAGAAGTGATTTCGGCCCACCACATTTTCCTTGGTGTAAACGCAATCGATTATAGCGGCTACCCCGATTGCCGACCTGAGTTTATCAAAGCATTCCAAACACTGGCCGATGTCGGAACGAAAGCCGGTACCGAAGGCGCTCGCCTTCAGATTCACACGCCGTTGATCGCGCTCTCGAAATCTGAAATCATCGGCAAAGCCAGCGAACTCGGTGTCAATCTTGGGCTTACACATAGTTGTTACGATCCGTCGCCGGAAGGTCTCGCCTGCGGCGAATGCGATTCCTGTCTTCTGCG
Source organism: Verrucomicrobiota bacterium (assembly GCA_046724585.1). Lineage (GTDB taxonomy): Bacteria > Verrucomicrobiota > Verrucomicrobiia > Chthoniobacterales > UBA10450 > Udaeobacter. The sequence goes on along the minus strand of JBKOWV010000082.1, from coordinate 4,282 downwards.
GCTCAAAGGTTTCCACGAAGCCGGGATAGAGGATCCTATTCGTTACGCGCAAAATGAATCGCCTGATTAGGATTTTCCTCCTTTCGAAAAGCGAACAGCGGGTCGTCCTGATCGTGATGCTCGCGCTAATCGGCGGTGCGTTGGTGGGATATGAGCGCCGCATCCATGCACGCCCAGTTCAGGCGGCAGCCGCGGCGGAATCGAAGACATCTCCGAGCCCTCAGGAAACCGAGGACGAGCAGTAGAATTTTATTCTTCGGTCAAGCCGGGAATTCGTCCGTAGCCGACAAAGACTGGACTAAGTTTGGCATCAGCGCTGTTGGGTGGGGGTGGCATTTTGAAATCGAAAACGCTGACGCCGAAACGCTGTTTCCCGTCGTAGGTGCGACCGTCACTCGCTCCGATCATGATGCGCTTTTTCGTCCCTTTCTCGCGTCCCAGATAAATCATCGTGTGCGTGATCGGCGGATCACGATCGATGTTGTAGGTGCCGCGCCAGAAGAGCAAATCGCCCGGCTTGAGCGCGTCGAGTTCGAATGAATCTTCGTTACGGCTCAAGACGGCGTCGAAATTTCCCGCCTTGCGCACCCAGACATACTGCTGGCTGGAATCGCGCGGCACATCGGGATATCCGTTTTGCCGAAGAACGTAATAAATGAAACCGGAGCAATCCATCCCGCCGTTTGCGGGATCGGCGGAGCCGTAGGTATAACCGAGATTCTGTTTAGTCAGCTCAAGTCCGGCCTCGATGAGTTGGCGCACTTTCGCGGGATAAGCGTCGAACCCCACGATCTCCTCCGGCGAAACGGTAACGTTGGGCGCTCCCTTTCTCTGCGGAGTGGGACGGGCGGTGGCCGAAGGGGTTGCAGTCCCTTCCGGAGTTTCTGTTGGACTCGGCGTCCGCGCTTCCTCAGGCGTGGCTGTGGCGGTTGGTGTGGGAGTGGGGGAGGTTTTTTTCCGTTTTGGTGAAGCAGTTGGCGAAGGAGTGGGTGTGGATTTTCTGGCTGGCCGTTTCCGATGTTTTCGCGCCGGAGTCGGCGTTGGCGTTGCTGTGAGAAATTTCTTAATCTTTGTGCCTAACGATTCTTCCGCCCTGCTCGGAACGGCATTTATCCCGAAACAGATCGCGGCGATTAGAAGACTCCGAAGGACTACTTTGGTTGCTGCAAACAAAATCAGTGAGCGAGTTCCTGGAGAACTGCTTTGTTCAGGCGAATGCCGCCCTCGAAGTTTTCGAGAGGAAAGTTCTCGTTCGGCGAATGGGCGCGGCAATCAGGCAATGCGAGGCCCATAAGCAGCGTTTCGATCCCGAGAATTTCGCGGAACTGCGAGACGATCGGGATACTGCCGCCTTCGCGGATGAGCGCGACGTCGCGTTTGAACGCCTTGCGCAACGCGCGTTGCGCAGCCTCGCCGAGCGCTGAATGCGGGTCGGTGAGATACCATGGTCCACTGTGCCCGGTGGTGATCTCCAGCGTAACACCCTTCGGCAGGTGTTTTTGCAAATGTGCTTTTGCCAGTTCCTGAATTTCATCGCCTGTCTGTTCCGGCACGAGACGGAACGTCAGCTTCGCCATCGCATGAGTGGCGATCACCGTCTTCGTTCCCTTTCCCTGATAACCCCCGCCAATTCCGTTGATCTCTGCGGTCGGTCGCGCCCAGATGCGTTCTACCGAATTGTAGCCGGCTTCGCCGAAAAGTTCGGGCGCACCGGTTTCCTCAAGAATCAGTTTGTCGCCATCGACCGGAAGTTTGCGCCACGCTTCACGCTCCCAATCTTCCAACGGCTTGACGCGATCGTAAAATCCCGCGATGGCCACGCGGCCCTCGTGATCGTGAAGTGTGGCCAACAATTGTGCGAGGGCCGTGATCGGATTCGCAACGGCGCCACCAAAAACGCCGGAGTGCAAATCCATCTTCGGCCCAGTCACTTTGACCTCAAGAGCGGTTATCCCGCGCAGCCCATAGCTTAGGGTTGGCGTTCGGGGCGCGATCATTCCGGTATCAGAAATCACCGCCACATTGCTTTTCAGCACAGCACTATTTTCCTCGAGGAAACTGCCGAGGTGTGCGCTGCCGATTTCTTCTTCGCCTTCGATGACCAGGTGCACGTTCACCGGCAAATCGCCGTTTTGTTCAATCGTCTCCTGAATGCCGACGATGTGCGAAAGAATCTGGCCCTTATTATCTGTTGCGCCTCGCGCGAAAACATAGCCGTTCTTCAAAACAGGCTCGAATGGCGGCGACTCCCACAGTTCAAGCGGATCGGGCGGCTGCACATCGTAATGCCCGTAGATCAACACTGTCCGACGCCCGGGCTGATGTTTGTTGCGCGCCCAAACAATCGGATGACCACGCGTTGGAACAAGCTGCGTGTCTAAACCGATGCTCGTGAGTTTTTCCACCAGCCACCGTGCGCATTCCTCCAGCTTTTGCTTGTAATGGTCGTCCGTCGAGACACTCGGAAACCGCAGGAACGAATAAAACTCCTCAAGATAATTGTCGTGCATGGGCAAAAAGTAGTCGGTTTTTCGCTGTTTGCCTACGACTTCCGCCGAAGTTGGCCGCGCAAAAGATACACGATCGACGCGAGCGCCAGCACGATTCCGGTCACGAGGAATTCCCGAGCAGTCGCGTGGGCGAGGATCCACACGATCGCGAGGATCGCTAGCGCAGGGACAATTTTCATTCCAGGGAAATTGAACGGCTCACCATCCGAGCGCACATCTCGTTGCATCAAAACCCAACAGGCGGCGCAGCAAAGCAGATACATCAGCAACACGGCGACGTTCGAAAGCACCGCCAGCCGCTCGAACGTACCGCTGATTGAGAGCGCAAAGGCCAGTGTCGCGTACGTAATGATCGCGACGTCCGGTGATCGATACCGCGGATGCACGTGCGCGAAAAACTGCGGCAACGCGCCATCGCGGCCGAAAGCAAAGATCATTCGTGGTGAACTCAGGATGTCGCTCGTTACAAATCCAAATGCGGAGATGCTGGCCCCGGCCAAAAGAATCGTCAGACCTAAGTTGCCGAGAAATTTCGCCGCCGCTTCGGCTAGTGGCGCGTCAGGATATTTCGCGAGATCGACGCCGAGCGTACCCTGCGCTACGAGTTGGATCATGAGGTAGATGATCGTCGTGACAACGAGCGCCAGATAAGCCGACCGCGGAACCGTCCGCGCCGGATTCTTCACTTCGCCGCTCGGAATCAACGCCACTTCGATTCCGACGAAGGCGAAAATCAGCAGGATAACGGCATCACCTAACGACTTGCTGCTGGGCCAACCGCTCCATTGAAGATTCGGCGCGTGAATAAAAAATATTCCCAGGCAAATGAACAGCAACAGGGGCAGAAGCTTTGCCACCGTAATCACGGTCACCGCGCCTGCGCCTTCGCGCACGCCGCGGATGTTGATTAGGACCAGCGAGCCGTAAACGGCGAGCATGACAATGATCCGCATCACGGGGCTGCCGAGGAACGGGACGACGAGCGCGACTGAATTGGCCAGAACGTTAACAACACCTGCGACCGCGCCGAGCGCAGTTAGAAAATAGAGCATACCGGCGAGGAAACCGATGTAACGGCCAAACGCGACTTCCACATACGCGTAAAGCCCGCCGGTCAGCGACACCCGACTCCCGGCAATTGCGAAACAGGTGACGAACAGCAGCATGGCCATTGCGCAGCAGACAAAGGCAAGAGGCGCCGAGGGCCCGAGTGTTCTGGACATCGCCGCCGGCAAAACAAAAATGCCGGCACCAATCGTCGAGCTAACGATGTTGGCTGTCAGCGCCGGGATGCCGATGCCGCGGACCAACTGATGATCGACCCGTTCCGCTTGTTCAATCGCCGTCGTCGACTCACCGGCCATTCGCGCATCCTGCGTGATTCAGTTGCCCGAGGCAAGAGCGCGGGTTAGGCTGCGCGGCTAAGAAGGTGTTCCGGTGGGGGGGTGATGGTAATTTTCTTCGGTAATCCGGGCTCATCAAAAATCTGCAAAGCGCAACGCGGAACGCATTCTCCAGTCGCCTAAGGGCACAATATCCTGTGGCTGGAGCGTTCCAGAACCCCTTGGATTGTGTGTTTTTTCGCTTGTAACCCCTAAAAGCTTGCTGTATTGACCCTGCCGAGGGCCAAGGTTAGGCCTATCATGCATTTACAATCGATCGAGCTCCTCGGCTTCAAATCGTTTGCCGATAAAACGATTTTCAATTTCCACCAGGGCATCACCGCTATCGTCGGGCCAAACGGTTGTGGAAAATCCAATGTCCTTGACGCG
>JBKOWV010000132.1:0-36656 GCA_046724585.1 Verrucomicrobiota bacterium | reverse complement strand
AGTTCCTCAAAAAAAGGCGCCGGCGAAAGCGCAAAGAGAAAATCCCTTGTGACCAATGCAGGCCCACACGGATTCCGGATTAGAGACTGTGCGAATTCTGGTGGATCGGAATCGACAAGTGCGGCGGGAGACTGTTTCGCGCAGAGAGCGGCAAGCAAACGCGCGTCACAATAAGTATTTGCTGGTACTATTAAGAAGCGCTCGGAGGGGCTTTGTTCCAAAACGTGCCGAGGAGTAAGAGGCCCAATTACGCCCGAGACAACATGGACAATTATTTCGTCGCGTGCCCACGAGCGCTTCGCTAATTCAGCTCCGATGATTTCGGGTGTTGTGGAAAAAACAATCGCGCTGCGAAATCCGAGCCGCTGCAGAATGCGGAGCAAACGTTCGAGTAAGTTGACACCGCACAATTCGATCAACGCCTCGGGTGGATCTGCGATTAAAATCGGCAGGATATTCTCCATCGCCCGCGAGATTAACAGTGGAGTCGCGCGGTGCCAACTGTCAGCGATTTTCAGTTGAGGCGTGCCTCTGCGTTTGATCGACTTAAGAAATCGAACTTCCCGCGCCCCTGCGGGTGGCTGGCGGTGATCCGGCCGTCTTTCATCTCATGGATCCAATCGCAGGCTTCGGCGATGACAGGATTGTGCGTGGCCAAGAGCAGAGCCTTCCCGCCTTGCTGCACAATGTTTTGCAGCAGTTCAAAGGCGCGCTCCGAATTCGCTGTATCGAGATTGCCTGTCGGCTCGTCTGCCAGGATGACACGCGGATCGTTGGCCAGCGCGCGCGCGATGGCGACCCGCTGTTGTTCGCCTCCGGAAAGGTGACGGCTGGGCCTCCGTAATTTGTCGCCCAAACCTACTGCTTCCAGCAGCCCGGCAGCGCGTTCACGCATCTGATTATCGGAAAGCTGCCCCAGCTTGCGCATTGGGATCATCACGTTCTCCTGCGCGGTGAAGTCTTCCATCAGGAAGTGGAATTGAAAAATGAAGCCGATGAACCTGCTCCGTTTGTATGCCATCGCGTCATCGCTCAGGTGCGACACTGGCTCCGAGTCGATGGAAACCTGGCCGGCATCGGGCGGATCGAGCAGACCGAGAATATAAAGCAATGTGCTCTTGCCGCAGCCGGACGGGCCGACAACTGCATGGATACTGCCTGGTGCAAGAGCGAGCGAGACCCCGCGGAGCGCGTGTACGCGCTCCTCCTCTTCCCCGAGGTAGCGTTCGATATCGTGGCAACTGAGGCAGATTTCCGCGTTCATCTGGCGCCTCGAATTGTAGCCACTGGTGGCAGCTCAGCTGCGCGCCGTGCGGGAACATAACTCGCGATGAAGACGGCGAGGATCGCGAGCAGCGTAGCGAAGACATAATGCCGCCATTCCCAGGTCACCAGGAAGTAATCGGAATAAAGCAAACCGCGGATCCGAATAGGAATATGCGATACGCCCCACGTCATGATCGCACCGAGCAAACACCCGAGCAAAGATCCAGCCCCGGCGATTAGTGCTCCCTGCCACAAGAAAATCCAAGAAATGTCTGTCCGCCGGTATCCCATCGAACGCAAAATTGCGATCTCCTTTATTTTCGCGAGCACAGACATTGTCAGCACATTAAAAATCCCGAAACCGGCGAGCAGGATGATAAGAGAGACCGTAATGGCAGCGGACATTCTTAAGGTCAGAAAAAGTTGCAGCGTGCTCTCCTCGCGTTCCTGCCAGCTCGATGCGCCATGCTGAAACAGCGTTTCGAAATGCCTGGCCAGAGCCGGCGCGCGGTCTGGATCGCGCAGTTTGTAGATGATCATCGACGCTCCAAACGGTCGTTGCAGCAGGGTCTGGGCGATCCTTGCATGTGAGTAAACCCGGGTTGCATCGATTGATCCAACTCCGGCGCGGGCGATCGCCGCGACGGTGAAACGCCAGTACTCGCCGTTGGGCGAAAGTAATTGCACGGTGTCGCCTATACCGGCTTGAAGTATCTCGGCTAATCTGGAGCCGATAATGATCGCGCTGGTATTATTTCGAAAGTCATCAAAGTTGCCGGCAATCAACTGGTGCAGAAGATCCGTCGTTTGCGCGTGCAGGACCGGTTCGATTCCGTAAAGATCGACCGTCGAATTCTCAAATCCGGCGCGTGCGCTGACCGTGCCGCGCAGGACCGGTGAACAGGAGACGACGTTGGAAAATTGCCGGCTGACCCGCATGATTTCGTTCGCATCCGTAATCCCTTCAAAGTAGAGCCGTCGTGGCGCTTTCCCATTTGAGGTCTTGGAAGAGACCATGAGGGGCTCGTAGCGCGGACGGAAACGCGACTTGATAACGAGCGCGCCGTTGCTGCCAATGGTCGAATCAATGAAATGCCGGGCGAACCCCTCTGTCTGTGCCTGGGTGCAGATAAAGATGGCAACACCGAAGACGACACCGCTAAGGCTGAGGAGCAACGCCCGTTTGCGGTGCGTCAAAAAGCGCAGCGCAATGTAAAGGGGCGGCGTCATGGTTCCTTCGGTAGCGTCGGGACGCTGACCATTCGTTGCCGCACTGGCTCCCCGGGCCGCAACTTGTCCTGGTTGGAAACGACTACCCGATTGCCTTCGGAGAGACCGCTTACCGCTTCTGCGTAATCGAGGGTCCGAAATCCAACCTTGACCGTGCGAGGACGTACAATGCCGCGTTTGATCACCAGGACTTGATCCACGATGAGGGCGCGTGTTGGCACGAGCAGAACGTTTGGATGTGTCCCTGTAATAATGTTCATTTCGCCAGTCATTCCGGCCATCAAATTGTCGGGAGGATTTTCCATCTCCAGCACGATGGCATAGCGCTGAGTGGTCGGGTCGGGCGCAGGCTGGATGGATGCAACGCGCGCGGTGAAAGTCCGCGTTCGATAAGCATACAGCTGCAGCTTCGCCTTCATACCAGGCTTCACCTCGCCTACGTCTTCTTCGTTAACTTCGCCGCGGACGTAATTCTGGCGCGACGACACCGTGAAAAGCTCATTGCCGGCCGAAACCAGTTCGCCATCGATGGTCTGGACATTCGTTAGCAGTCCGTCGATCGGGGACTGAACCTGGGCGCTCTTCATCTGTGCCTCGAGCTTTTTGGCGGCTTCTCCCAGAGCATTGAGATTACGATCGCGCTCGATGCGTTCCGTCTCCACCACGCCTCGAAGCCGCTTCGCCTCGCTCTTGGCCTTTTCGTATTCAACCACTGGCACACTTCCGGACAAGACCACTTTTTCGAGCCGTTGCAGATTGTCCTCCGCCGCCTTGAGCAGCTCCGAAGAGGGAAGGGCTAGCTCAGCCCGTTGCACGGCGGCATCCAAATCCGCGCGCGCTTGCTTGAGTTGCCGGGCGGTTGTTTCGTCGGCGATGGTCGCCAGCAATTGTCCTTTCTCCACGCTCTTCCCGATCGCGCCACGTCCGGCCGAGAACGGTTCTGCCAACTGGATGAACCCGGAATTTTGAGCCCGAACGTGGACCACAAACGCCGGCTCAATTCGCGCTGTGCCGTAGACTGCGGAAATGGCTGTGCCGCGCCGGACCGTAGCCACTTCCGCCACTGGCATCACGAAGTAGTACGCCGCCGCGAAGACAAGCGCGAGCAGTACTGCGCCGCCCCATAAGAGCGTCTTTGATTCCGGCAATTTCAATTGCAGGAACTAATGCACGTTTTCCGCGGTGTCCTCAGAAAATTGAAAATAACGTCCGGTTGCGCGGTCCCATTCCGCGACGGCCAGATTGTGCTGATAAATGGCGTTCAACAGTCCAGTTTTGGTTTCCAGAAAAGCGTTTTGCGTGACTCGGTACTCAAGGGGTGACCCGAGGCCGCTGGCAAGATTTTGCTGCACTCCGGTTGCGCTTTCTTGCGCGGCCGCGGACGCGGTGGCAAGCGATCTTTCGCGGCCCTCGATTCCCTTAAGACTGTTGGCGATGTGCTCGAGCTCACGCCGGACGTCCGTCTCCAACTTCCGGCAGGTCAGTTCGTTTATCTCCCGGGTTGCGCGTGCCCTCAGCGTCGCACCCCGCACTTTGCCATTGTCGATAACGCGCCATGTATAACCAACCCGCTCACGAATTTCGGATGAAATAAAGTCCTGTGTCCTGCTTGTTGAACCTTCGCGATGAATCCCCGTAATCGGGATATAATCGCCTGTTATTTCTCCGGTTAGAGCGGGATAGTAACCGGCCTCGATGATCCGCTGATCTTCGTTGGCGGCGCGAATCAGCAACCGCGCCAGTTTTAAATCAGCGCGGCGCTCGAGCGCAGCCGACGTTTCCGAATCAACATTAAGAAACACCGGCGCCATTTTCAGATCACCCTCTGGCTCGGGCAGGATTGCGTTTTGGCCCAGGTCGCGGCCCATGGCCTGCGCGAGTTGCAATCGCGCTTCGGCGTAAGCGCGGCGCGCGCTTTCGATTTGCGAATCAAGCTCGCGAGCTTGCACCGTTGCGCTCGTCAATGCGGTCCGATCGGTCAGCCCGGCTTCATAACGATTTTCTTGAGTCGCGACATTTTCCTCCAATCTTCGACGCTGTTCTTCCCGGATTGACTGGAGAGATCGATTGTAGAGCGCCCCATAAAACGCCACTCGGGCCCGATGAAGCTCCCCTACGATCGCGACATTCAGCTCCTGTTGCGCGATCAAAACGCCGACATCGCCTCGCCGGAGCGAAGGCGGCACGGCGGCGTCAAACAACGTCTGCGTGAAGAAACCACGCGCGAAGGCAAACACTTTAGTTCCACTCTCACCTGCCCGATGGCCGCCCTGCACACCAGCCGGCACTGCCAGTGCCACTTTGGGCCAAATCATAGAACGAAGAACAAGCCGCTGCCCAGCCGCTTGTTCGACGCCTGACTTTGCCTCTTGAATAGCAGGATTTTTCTCCAATGTGGTTTGAAGAACAGTTTCAAGGGTGACGGCACTGGTTGGGTACGCGAAACAAACTACCAAAATCGCGGCCAAGAGTTTTGGCGTTACCTGCTGCCACAAGCTCCGCTGGCTGAGCAAGGTGCCTCGTTTCATCGCTGGCTTAGTTTGGCGGGCGGGCGCGCCACATCGGAGGCTTGCGCCGCGTTGCGGTTTTCAGTCTTCGCCTTTTGGATGTTTGATCCGAAATCGAGCGCTTCCGCAGAGCCGGCGCAGGCACGTGCCAGACGTGCGAGGGCCACGTTATGCAAATAAATTGCGCGCAGGCGGGTGGTGCGTGTTCGCGTTACATCTGATGCGGCTTGCAAGATATCGAGCTGCGTTGCCAATCCGGCGGCGAAATTGCCCTTGGCCATTTCGAGAGCTTCATCCGCTGTCTGCACATTTTTTGTTTCTACGTGGAGCACGCGTTCAGCCTGTTCCAAGTCAAAAAATGCGCTCCGAACTTCTGAGGCGACCGCACGCCGCGCGGCTGCGAGCGCCTGGACGGCTGCTTCGCGCCGGGCCCGCGTCGCCTGCATCCGTCCTTTAGTGGCAAACCCATCGAACACATTCCAGGTCGCGTTTAACCCGACCAAGTATCCGTAATTGAATTGCTGACCGACGTCCGGGTCACGTTCGCTGTAGACTTCGTAGCCGGAAAAAGCTCTAACACGCGGGCGCAGTTCGCTGCGGTCCAGGATGTATTGTTGGTCTTGGATCTGCACGTCGATCTCGCGCGACCTGAGTAGCGGCCGGTTTGCCGCGGCTCGTGCGAGACATTCGTTCAGATCCGGGTGACGGGAGTTATATTGCAATTCTCCTGCTACTTCAAAGGGAGGGCCCTCAGCTCCGGGTCGAAAATCGCTCCCGAACAGCTCGGCCAGCCGGAGATAGGAATTCTTTAATTGCGTCTGCGCGTCAATCAGCTCCGGCCGCTCGTTGGCCAGAGCGACCTCGGCCCGCTGAACGTTCAACGTGCCAACGATGCCGGCCCCCAATCTTTCCTGCTGGTTCTTAAGGTCCTGCTCCAGAACGCGGACGGAATCTTCGCGGACCCGAATTTTCGCGCGGTTCAGAAGGAGTTCGTTAAACGCGATTCGCACTTCCATGGTCACGCGGCTCGCGATCTCTTGGAATTCGCAATTTTGCTTCTCGATGTTGAGCCGCGCGATTGCGACCTGGCTGGGGACCGCGCCGCCGGTGTAAAGGTTTTGCTCCACGCGCAGCGAAGCATTGTAATCTTCGTCCCGGAGCCGGGTCTCCTTTTGATGCTGCCGCTTGTCGTAAAATCCAGTCGAGCTAACCCACGGAAGAAAACCGGAGCGGGCCTCAATCAAGCCGCCCCGAGCGGCCTGCACTGTCTTACGTGCGATTGCGATTTCCGGGTTCTGCGCTTGGGCGATGGCGACCGCTTGTTCGATCGTGTAGATGGGCGTCGCGCGCAGTGGAACGGCTAGGACCAGGCTGGCCAACAATAACACGGGGCCGGACTCTAAACGCATTTCGTCTATCTCCTTGCCAGAGCCTTCCTTGCCACAAGGATGCCCGTGGGCTCTGTCCTTATATCAGTCCTTGCAAGACTGGGCGATCTCGGACAAATTCGGCGCTTGTAATAGTTGGAGCCGCTACGGACGGGCATAATGCACCTTTAATTGATGCGGCCTAATTTGTATCTTGCTCCGATTGATGCAATGCCAATAGCCTTTTAGCCTTATCAGCCTAGAAATGAGAAAAATAAGAATCGCCATCGTCGGAGTTGGAAACTGCGCCAGTTCACTTGTTCAGGGAATAAATTTTTATGACCGCTCCTCCGTTAACGGCATCGGAGTCGGACTGATGCACCGGCAGATCAGCTCATACCGGCCGAGCGATATCGAAGTCGTCGCGGCTTTTGATATAGATCGGCGCAAAGTCGGTCTGGACGTCAGCAAAGCCATCTTCTCGCCCCCGAATTGCACGAAAGTCTTCTGCGAAAAAATCAAGCTCACGGGTGCGATTGTGAAGATGGGTTGCGTTTTCGACGGCTATCCGCCTCACATGCGCGATCTGGATCCGCTCCGCACGTTCCTGCCCCTGGAAAAGGAGTCCACCCGCGAACAGATTATCTCCGAATTAAGGAACTCCTCCGCGGAATTGATGGTCAATTATCTCCCAGTCGGTTCCGAAGAGGCGACCCGCTTTTACGCCGCCTGCGCCTTAGAGGCGGGACTTGGTTTCGTCAATAACATCCCCGTCTTCATCGCCAGTGATCCGACCTGGGCGAGACGGTTTGCCGATAAAAATCTGCCCCTGATCGGCGACGACATCAAAGCGCAAATGGGCGCAACGATTTTACATCGAATGGCTGTCGATCTTTTCCGCAAGCGCGGCGTCAAGCTTGATCGGACGTATCAACTGAACACCGGTGGCAACACCGATTTCCTCAACATGCTGAATCGCACCCGGCTGGCGTCCAAAAAAACATCCAAGACAGAAGCTGTGCAATCTGTGATCGGCGAGCGCCTGGCGGACGAAAATATCCACATTGGCCCAAGCGATTATGTGCCGTGGCAGCTCGATAACAAAGTTGCTTTTATCCGTCTGGAAGGTCGACTCTTTGGCGATGTGCCGATGGAGATGGACGTCAAACTTTCAGTCGAGGATTCACCAAACTCAGCCGGCGTCGCCATCGACGCGATCCGCTGCTGCAAACTGGCACTCGATCGTGGGATCGGCGGCGTTTTGCATTCCGCCTCCGCCTATTTCTCCAAGCACCCCCCCGTGCAAATGACCGATGACGAAGCCTATCGCTGCGTCGAGCAATTCATCCGCGGCGAGCGCGACCGTTGAGCGCTCCGCCATTTTGTTTGGTTGGCGTGCGCTCTATCGAGAAAGTTGCGTCCACTCATCGCCAAGCTCGTCGCGATCGTAAAGGACAAACTCGCCCGTGGATGTTGAATAAATTCCCGCGTCAACGAGCGCGCCGGTCATTTCCGTGACGGCTTTCCAATATGCGGCGATCTGCGGGCGGTAGTGCGCGCGGAGGATCTCAATCCTATCGCGCGTGATGCGGTTTGTTTTCCAGTCAAGAATAAACCATCTCTTTTCGCCCGGGTCGAAGAAAGCAAGATCGACAATTCCTTCCAGACATCTGTGCTCGTCCATTCGCCAGAAGAACGGCATTTCCACGTGAACCACTGGCGCGCCATTCGTGAAATGAGAGGGAAACACGGAGACGCTCGAAATTCGCTCGCGCAACAGTTGCCACTCCCGGGCCGATCGCGCCATGTCCGGCGAGTCCCCCTGAGTCGCGGAAAAAACTTTGTCCCAGGCAGTGGCATCATCGTTCCACGAAATCTGTTGGACAAACTGGTGCCACCACACGCCGTAGCGCGTGGCCGGGCTGTCGATTCGCGGCGGGCGCAGTTCCGGCTCAAGCTCGATCCAAACTTCCGCTCTCTCCTCGGGCGACATTCCTTCCGCTGGCGCGAACTTACTGGGGCTTACTGTCTGAATGAACCGCGCCGCGCACTGATGGGCCTTATCGATCCAACCGGTTTCGCGTGTCCCAAGATTATCGAAAATTTTCTCGGGCGGAGCGGAATGTTGTCGAGCGATCGTTTCAGTGCATTCGCGCGGATCGGTCGAAAGTGAGGCGACGGCTTCATAATTGCATCCGCCGGAATCCGCCCGCAGCCATTTGATTTGCGAATCACTTGGGACTTGTCCCTGCGCGGTGAGGAAGAATTCGCGGTCGAACGCCAGGACAAGTGTGTGTTTCGCCCGCGTCAGAGCGACATAGAGCAAGCGCTCCATCTCCTGCCGCTCCGACTGTTTCAGCTTTTCTTCGAACTCGATGAAGTCTGTTCGATCGAAGAGAATTTGCGGCTGGCCGGATTCGGCGTCCTTAATCACCCGCGGATAACGCTGCGAATCCGTCCAGACTTTCCGCGTTAGAAACGGTACAATCACGGCCTGCCACTCCGAGCCTTTGGCTTTGTGCGCGGTGATCAATTGAATCGCTTCCGCAGGAGATGGATGCGTCTCTCGCGTGGCGTGAAAGTTCGCGCGAAGGGTCTGCGCAAACTCCGATAACGAAACTCCGTCTGCTTCCGTCGCCGCTGCGACACTGAGCAATTTATCGAGTTCGCCATCCAGCTCGCCAAATTCTTCGGCTGGAAGCAAACGCAGCCGCTCGCGCAATTGCGTCGTGCGAACAATTTCCTGCACTGCGGTGAACAAAGGCTGCTGCATGACTGCCGCGCGAATCCGGCCGAGACGATTCAATGTGTCCGGCACCGAGCCACGGCCCTGCCCTGAAAGCCTTCGAGGTTCTGCGATTTGGAAATGCCAGCCTTTGGCTTGTGAAAATCGCGCCAGATCATCATCGGACAGGCCGAAGATTTCGCGCAGCACCCCGACGACTTCGTAGCTCGCGTGTGGGTCGACCATGATGGCGAGGAGCGCGGTCAGCCACGCGTACGCCGGATTTTCTGCTTCCCGGTCGCTTTCCGATTGGACTTCGACCGGAAGACCGGCCGCGAGCAGCGCATCGCGCAACGGTCGGAGCCAGGCCTTGCGCGGACACAAGATCGCTACCTGCCGCCACGATTCCGCGCGCAAGTCTTTCAAACCTCTGTCCCGGAGCCAGCCGGCGAGTTCGCGAGCTTCCATCGCGGCCCGGTGGGCTTCGGGCAACAAAAGATCGACATCGCAGCCGAAATCGAAACGAATGATCTGTCCCGCCAAAACATCTGCGCGCGGGCTGAGTTTCACGAACTCAACTTGCCCATCCTGATTGTTCAGAATTTCACGGAAAGTTTCATTAACGAATTCGAGCTGCGCCCAATCGAGTCGAAATGTAACCGAGAATTTCACTTCTTCCGCTGCGCCGGTCTCGACCAGTACTTCGTGCAACTGGCGATAGTGCGCGAGATCGGCCGGATCACGATAAATCGATTGTTGAAAATCGCCGACCATGCAGAAATGGCCTGGGCGCGGCGCGGATTGTCTGTTTTCGAGCCAACCACCGGTTGCTTCAGGCGGTCGCGCGACTTCCAGGAGCACAAAAAATTGCCGCGGATCAGTGTCCTGCGCTTCATCCAGAACAACGCGGTAGTTTTTCTCGCGAACCCGTCTGGCCACATCTGGTTGTTGCATTAACTCGGCCGCCAGCGCGACCTGGTCCAGGTAAGTGACCAAACCGCGTTCGAGGCGGAACTGGCGATAATCGCGTTGCACTTCGGCAGCAACGCAAAGCGCGCAAGCGTTCACCCATTCGCGGAGCGGACGGAAGGCGTCACGCCAGAGTCGAACGAAATCTTTCGACATCGTTGCACACGGAGGCCACGGAACGAATTCGTCCGTTTCAAGCCACCGTTTTTCCCAGCGTTTCAGTTCGGCTTGCGCTTTTGAAATGTTTGCCGAGGCCTTTCTACTGGCGGCATAAACTGCGGCAAAGCTCGTGCGCGGACACGGCGTGCCTGGTTGCGTGGCGGCAAAATCGACCTTGGCCGTGCGCGCGAGTTCCATCAGTTGCCGCACCTGCACATGGCGCAACAGCACCCGCCGGTTTTCTTTCCTCAACGAGCGCCCGATCGTCGTGTATTGCTGGACGAATTGGCTCCAAAGATCGGCATCATCCGTGATCAATTCGAGATTGGCCGGCAGACCGAGATAATGTCCGTGGGCCGCGACCAGTTTCACGCAGAAACTGTGAATCGTCCCGAAGAACGCGCGATTGAATGCCTCGATCACGTCAAGCGAAAGACCCGCCTCCAGAATCTGCTGCCGCGTCCGCTGCTGCATTTCATCTGCCGCCCGATTCGTGTACGTGACGACAACCAATTGCGGCAGCCATTCGAGCGCATTTGAGCTCTTCGCGATTTCAAACACGCGATTGGTAATCGCTTGCGTTTTTCCCGACCCAGCCGAAGCGATCACCGAGAAATTCCGGTCCAACTGGCAGGCGAAGCGTTGCCGCGCTTCGTGATCGACTGTCGCGGTGACTCGCTTTTCGCTGTTCCGGCAGTTGTAGCCGCCTCGCTGTGCGAGGCGCTTTCCTCGGCTATGTTTCACTGTTTTCCTCCGGTTCAGTTGCGAAAGCGGGATGCGTCATCGTCCATTTTTCCTGCAAGACCTCGGGATCGATCGGGAGCGTGGCGAGCGGATACGCCCTGACAAAGCCGTATTCATTGTGAACGGCGCCGATCATCCCAAACGCGCCGCTCTCCTGCATCCGGTGCAATTCCCGCCAGAGCTCTTTCTGGGCGATTGCATGATCGAGATCGAATTGCGGCCTCAATTCATCCGCCAAGCCGAGTAACGTGAGCCGCACGTGCAAAGCGCCAAGCGACTGCGCCGCCAATGCGTAAAGGGCGAGCTGCACGCCACGCCCTTTGAGGAGCTCCTTGCGCAATTTTTTCTCGGGCGCTTCCTTTCGTCTTAGCTCCCACACATTGAAGCCGCGCTGCCTGCCCGTTTTGTAATCAACTACCCATAACTCGGGAAAACCGAGACGCGATCGGTCGCGGTCGCCGCGAGCCAGGATCAAATCGATCCGGCCACGCAGACGCAGCGATTCGTCTCGCCCCACCGGAATGATTGCCGGTGAATCGAGCGAGCCGAGCGTCCATTCAGGCGCCATGTGAGACCAATCGGCGCGCAGGCCAGATAGTTTCGCTCCAAGGCAATCGGCTACATAGAGCGCATTGCTCCAACCGGAGATCCACCAATCGGGCAACGGCCTGGCGCACGCATTGCAGAGACTGGTCACCTGGTCACGAAATTGCCGCGCGTTCTCCACGATTCGCGCGCGGACCTCGTCCACGTCACGGATTTCGACGAACTCTTCGCCTTTGGCGCCTTGCGCGCTCTTGGCCAGCCAACGGTGGACCCATTGTCCGGTCGCGGTCGCCCAGGCATCACTGTTTTCTTCGTCCGCTTCGACACCGAGGAAAATTCTCATCCAAACGAGCGCCGGCCATTTCAATGCTTGTTCCCAATCGGTCACCCGCAAAGCAACCGATCGATCTGGTAAACCGCGAAACGCAAACTCGTATTCACCAGCTGCCCGCCGTTGCCGCCGCGCCTCGTACGCGTAGCGCGTGCGACCGACGCTGATCGAATCAATCTTTTGCGCGTCAACCGGCGACCAGTTTTTGAGCCATGCTCGCGTTTGTCCTTCCAAGGCGTGGAGGGTTTTATGCGATACGCCGCGGCCGCGCGCGCAAAAATACAGACGTGAAAAAAACTCAGTCGGATTGGCGATTCGGCTGGGAAAAGCTTCCGAATAGAGATTGGCGGTGACGCCAATGGCCACCCCGGGCGATTCCATAAGATTGCGAAGCTGCCGCTGGCGAATCTGCCGCCGCTCGGCCGGTCCAAGCAGGATCGTTTTGCCTTCTCGCACGCTCCATTGGCCTTGCCCTTGGCGGCCGCGCTTAACGGCGCGCCGGTTCAAAATCTTATTCCGACGGTTAAATTGATCGATTTCCCGGTCGTCAACGAAGCCAAACCCATCCTCCAACGCGGGCCATGCTTCTTCATTAAGGCCCGCAAAAACAAGATGTGACCACGACTGGCCCTCCGCTTCGGCGTAGGAAAGCAGATGCACGTAACTGTACGGATGCGAACCGTAATCGTCGCGCGTGGCTGATGGCACGCCCAAAATTTCACGCAACCAGCGAAGGTAAATGGCTTTTGAAAATCGTTGCGACACGCGGCCCGCCCAGTTGCGGCTGAGTCGCCCGACTTCGTTCCAATGTTGTCTCCAGCCGAGCTGCGTGAAAATTTTTCGCGTTTGCGCCAGGAATTCTGGAAACGTCGCTGTTGCGGGCAGAAATTGAATCTTATCGAGGCCACGCAGGATTGCCCCGTTGCCATGCTTGCGCGCGCAATACTCGCGGAGGATGTCGATGTGATCGACAAGGACATCGGCGTGCGCGCGGCCTAACTTATCCTCGACCTCGAGGATCGACAGCCCCTCAAAAATCTTCGCGCTCGTGGCACGCAAAAATAGGAAGAGAGATTTCAGCCGCGGATTTTGTTGCAATTCCAACCACGCTCGCCAGGCATCATCGTCAAAAACGCTCGGGGCGAGATGAGCTATTCCATCATTGTGCGAGATCCTGGCCGCCTCGAGAAATGTCGCCACGAGCCGTGGAAGCGCCCCGTTTCGAGGGAATAAAATGCCGATCCTTTCGCAAGTTTTCTCCCCAAGAAACTTCGCCGTTACGGCGACGATGGTCCTGGCCTGCTCGGCCGTGTCGCGCCCAATGAGAAAATAGACGCGGTCGTTCGGATTTTCCGCACGCGCGATTCTCTCTGATTCAGTCTCCGGCAGTGAAGCCGGAATCGCTGAACCTGGCCCGCCTTCCACTTCCCCGATTAGTTCGGCCGCTCCAAACGTTTCTTCCCAAGTGCCCACCCATGTTTCGTCAAGATCGCGCGCTTCATCGCGAGGATCGCTAAGAACGACGACGGCTTGCGAAGAAGCCGTTACTGCGGCGCGCAACAGCGGCCAAAGCGGCCAATGGGTGCCATCGAAACCGCTCACGATTAAATGGTCGAAACGCCGCGGCGACTGCCCCGCGTTTGTTACAGCAAGGCGATCGGCTTCGTGAACAAACATGAATCCGGAGTCGCGAGCGATTTTTGCGAAGCGCCCGGCAATTTCGCGCAAGGCCGGTTCGGCAATCTCGTCGACGTCCCAACCGGCGGAATGGAGTTGATCGATCATGCGCAAAAAATAATCGGGATCGCGAGCGATAGATTTTGCCACCAAGGACTCCCGATCTTCCTCGGCAAGTTTTTCGGCTGCAATCGCCACCAGTAAACGCAGATGTTCGCGTAACGGGATATCGAGTCCGCAGCCGCGCAACAACCGCTCTCGCAATTGCGCAGGGGAGAGGAATTTTACCCCGAGCAATGAGATGCCGCTTGCGAGAAGTTTGCCCCGCAAAAGATATGCGTAACTGCGAAACGGGGTGACTACCGCCACTCTTTCCCCGTTCTCAAAGAGGCGCCTGGCAACCATTTCGAACCACGGCAGCAGCACATTCTCCCAGGCACCCTCAAACGACGAGCCGATGTGGAGCGAGACCTGTCGGGCAGCTTCTGGTTCTTCCCAAATCTGACGGGCCATTAACCTAATCTAACGCTCGGTTGGATTGAGCAACGACTTCAGCGTGCGTTTGTCCCCAATTCGTCGCGTCACACCATCTCTGTCGAGCTTCTCCAGTAATGGCACCATCACCCGGCGCGAGCTCTGGAGCGCCTGCCGCAACTGGCTCACAGTCGCCGGTCCGTTTTTGGAAATGAAATCCGCGACCGCACTTTTCATGCGTTCGAAATTCTCCCGCAACAAAGCCACCTCCGAACCAACTTCGATCACTTCCCCCGTTTCAATCAGGAATCGGAGCACTCGCTGCGCATGTAAATCTGTCTCGATCTCTCTGCGCGGTGGCGGGTCGAACGGTTTTTTGGCGAGTGCTTCGACAATCTTCCTCTCGACCGGCTGAAGTTCGAGCGGCAACGCTGGCCGATGCGCAATCCGCGAGATGGATGATCCGTTGCGGGCAAAATTGTCCGCGCACAAATCAGCAATCACCGCTTCGAAGACATCTGGCCGTTGGTCGCGCAGGGCCGCGCGAAGCTCGTTCAGATCAAGACCGGTCCGCTCGGGATTTCGTCTGTGCGCAGCGTCGATCAAGGAGATCGCCTGCTTGCGTAGCGTTTGCCAGAGTTTGGCGTCCGCCGCGATTTCTTCGGACGCAACGATTTGGTTGCCGCGCTGCAAACGCAGAAAAGCATCTCGGATTTCATCGGCGCTGAAATGCGACTTGCTAAGAAGGGCTTCTTTTCGCACGAACCCGCGCAGTGCAACCTCGGAGCGGATGCAAAGATCGACCTCATCCGGTGCGAGGCCGCGCGCCGCCAGTACTTTGTGTTGGCTCGCGGGCCGAAATTTTCCGCCGTCTGGATCGAGGACTAGTCCGCCCGCGATGGTATGCTGTTCCGATGCATCGCGAACGACAAAACGATCGCCAAGGAATGCAAAGATCGGCGACGCGAGTTTTAGGTGAGCAACCGCCATCCTGCCGGATTCGAGCGCACCGCTTTCGAGCCAGGTAATCTTCCCAGCCACTCGTGACGTGCCATGATGAACGTAGACCGAGCTTCCATTTTTAAGCGGGCGAGCAGCCGGACTTTCGGGGTTAACCCGATTCGATTTTTCAAGACGAGCTACAAGAGCGGAACTTGCTCTGCCAACATCGACAGTGGTGATCACGTCTCCACGTTTGATCTGCGCTGGGCCATCGCCGATGGCGACATCTGGGAGATTGAGCGCTGTGCGCATCCCCGGCTGCGCCCACTCTAATTCACAACGATGACTTTGGATCGAGCGGATGCGCGCTTCGAAATCTTGCGGTTGAACGATGATGGTCTGACCGCGCTGGAGTTGCCCGCCATTCAATGTGCCGGTCGCAACCGTGCCGATACCGCGCAGCGTAAAAGCGCGATCGACAAACAGCCGCGGTTTCCCGAAATCGCGTTGTGCTTGCATGGATGCGAGCTCGGAGGCGACCGCGCTTTTCAAATTCTCAATTCCTTCGCCCGTGCGGACCGAGGTTGGAATGATCTGTGATCGCGCGAAGGCAGTATCGCGCAGTTGAGTGCGAATTTGCTCATGGACGTTATCGATCGGGCCCAGATCGCTTTTGGTAAGCGCGATCACGGCCTGTTGCACGCCGAGATACGTCAGAATCTGGAGATGCTCTTCGGTTTGCGGCATCCAGCCGTCGTCGGCGGCGACAACAAAGAGCGCGAGATCAATTGAACCGACGCCAGCAATCATGTTCCGGACGAAATCTTCATGACCGGGCACATCGACGATACCGATGTGGAACCGCTGCTCCCCTGGTCCTTCGAGAATCAATTGTGCGAAGCCGAGATCAATCGTGATTTGTCTCGCTTTTTCTTCAGGCAAACGATCAGGATCAATCCCGGTGAGCGCTTTGACCAGGGCACTCTTGCCGTGATCGACGTGACCTGCGGTCGCAAGGAGGAAATATTTTTCGGTCATCTCAAAATTGGCTAGAGGCGAACGCGTGGCCGTCCATTTACGGCGCGCCCGGCGGTCGCGCCCTACCGGAAAACGTTTTGGCTGACGCACGCTGCGCGAAGCGCGGCGACGACGAGCTCATCCTGTTGCGGGAAAATTGTGCGTAGATCGAGCTTGAAACGCGCGTTTGCGATATGGCCGATGACTGGTGGACTTGAGGCGCGAAGACGGGCGGCGAAATCGGCCAGGGAACAATTCTTCGGAACAATGTCGATCGTAACCGACGACATGGTTGATTTTGGCAAAGTTCCGCCGCCGACCTTGACCGTGCCGCAACCAATCGCGATTCGCAGCGGCAACCCCTCGAGTCGACCAACAACCGCTGCAGCTCGATTTCGCAAAACATCCTCAGAGACCTGCAGAAGGGCGATCGCAGGGATTGCGCCGGTCGATTGATCGAGATGAAGATCGATGGTGGCTTGCAACGCAGCAAAAACCAATTTGTCGCAACGCAAGGCACGAAACAGCGGTTCGCGTTTCAACGCGGCGACGAACCGCTTCCTTCCTGCAATAATTCCCGCTTGCGGGCCGCCAAACAATTTATCGCCGCTAAAGCAAACAAGATCGGCCCCATTCTTCAAGGCTTCAGCAGGTGTCGGCTCGTGTTCGGCAATTCCAAATTGTTCCGTTGCGACCATCGCTCCGCTTCCCAAATCTTCGAGAAATGGAATGCGTTTCTTGCGCGCGATGCCGGCGATCTCGGCAGTGGACGGTGATTCAACAAAACCGTCCATGAAAAAATTACTGCGATGAACTTTTAGAATGAGCGCCGTGTTTTGCCGAACTGCCTTTGCGTAATCAATGAGCGTCGTTTTATTGGTCGCACCGACCTCGCGCACCTTCGCTCCGGCCGCCTCGATAATTTCACCAATGCGAAAGCCGCCTCCTATTTGCACCATTTCGCCACGCGAAATAACCACCTCCGGCGCGCCCGGCGCTCGCGACCTACCTTTCGTGAAATGGTGAACGATCAGCGTCAGCGCGGCCGCGCAATTGTTGATCACGGTGGCCGATTCCGCCTGGCACAGCAGCACGAGCGCGTTCTCGATGTATGCGCCGCGCCGGCCGCGCCCGCCGGCCACCAGATCGTATTCAAGATTGGAATAAACTGGGCCGATGTTCTGCAGCGCGCGGACTGCTTCCGGAGCAAGCGGGGCCCGCCCAAGGTTCGTATGAATGACAATTCCGGTTCCGTTGATGATCGGCTGAAGCCGAGTGGCACGAAGATTCGCCAGCGAACGGCGGACAGAATCGATAATCGATTCAAATTCCGGGATCTCCGCTCGGGCGCGAATTGTCGCAAGCTCGCGTCGGACAAGATCGACAATCACTGGGCGCGAAAAATCGTAATGGCCAAGCGCATCAAGAACTTTGCCGACCGCTGGAATTTCGTGGCGGGAGCGAGTTTTTACCCGGTCATGCATATCAATGGTCCGCGCCGTCGTCGCGCCACGATTTTTCCGATGACAGCAGCGCTCGGCGTGCCTGCTTTTCGCAGGATATTGAGTACTTTCTCCAGGTCTGCTTCGGTGACACAAAGAAGAAGTCCGCCACTGGTTTGCGCGTCGGTTAAAAGAATTCTGCGCGCTTCATCCGTCCTTCCCCAATCGACGGCCACGGTCGCAGCGTAAAGATTTTGCCGGCTCCCTTCGGGAACGCAGTTCTGTTCGATAAGATCGCCGATTTGGTTGCTGATCATCGGCACTGCGCTGGTATGGACCTCGGCGGAGACGCGACTGGCCCGGCAAAGTGAAACGAGATGGCCAATAAGACCGTAGCCGGTGATGTCGGTGGCCGCGCGGACGAGGCCGCGTTCGGCGAGCTCGGCGCCAACGATATTAATTTTCGACATCAGCTCGATGATCTTTTTCTGAAGCGATCGCGAAGCCAGTCCGCGCTTGATCGCGGTGGTGGCGATACCGGTCCCGAGCGGTTTTGTCAGGACAAGCAGATCACCGGGACGCGCGTTTGCGTTGGTCGTGACGTGACGAAGATCGACAATTCCGGTGACGGCCAGACCATAAATTGGTTCGGGATTACGAATCGAATGCCCGCCAACGATCGCACAACCCACCTCGGCAGCCTTAGCCATGCCGCCGCGCAGAATCGAAGAAACTACTCTTGGCCTGAGGAGATCAGCCGGGAAACCAATAATGTTGAGCCCGGTCAACGGGCGCCCGCCCATTGCAAAGATATCGGAAAGCGAGTTGGCCGCCGCGATTTGGCCGTAGGAAAATGGGTCGTCCACGATGGGTGTAAAAAAATCAACCGTCTGGACGAGAGCACGCTGCCGATCCAGGCGATAAACGCCCGCATCGTCGAATGTGTTCGAGTTCACGATTACTTTTCGGTCTAACAAGATCGGAAGCTGCGGCAAAACTTGCCGCAGGGCCTGTTGGCTCAACTTGGAGGCTCACCCGGCGCAGGAAGAGAGCGAAGTCAGTTTGCGAATTTGCTCACGCGACATCGAGAATCACCCCCTTTGAGGATGTTTGATGTTTGACGTTTGAAGGAAAATTGGCGAGCGGATTGCAAATCAAACATCAAAAACCGCACACCAAACTTCAATGGGCGGAGAGGATAGGAATCGAACCTACCCCGACCCTGCGTTTGCGGGATCGACAACGGTTTTGAAGACCGCGAGGTCCACCAGGCACCCTTCACTCTCCGGATGGTTCTCGAGTAATGGCGCGGCTGTAGGGGATGCTGACAGCTTTCCCTACAGAAGGATTGAAGATTATTTGAGCTTCTTGATCGCGCTGACGATTTGGTCGAAATCCGGCCAGTCACCGGAGTCGAGCTTGGAATGGAGAAGTTTGTCATTGGCGCGAATCTCGAAAGCGCCGCCGCTTGATGGGATGAGCGTGAGCGACTTGATGCGTTCGCCCAGCTCAAGAATTTTGGCCGCCAAACTGACGGCCTTCGGCGTGTAGTTTCAAACGACGCAGTATTCGATCGACACTTCCGTTTTCACCAACGAGCTCCTTTCCGAGAGCGAAAGTATCGGTGCGATTAGTTACGGTCAAGAAATGCTAGTGGCAGTAGCTGCGTTCGTGGCAAAGGCCGAATCCGCAACCCAGGCGTTCGCCGCGGCGAACGCCTCTACAATTCGTAAAAGCGTCGCCTAGGGCGCTTGCCGCGCCCAACGCTAAACGACCCCGACTACGGAAGCGGGAATTTCAGCGTGACGGTTGTGCTGCGATTCACTTCGCTCTCGATTTCGGCTGAGCCGCCGTGAAGATCGACAATCGATTTCACGAGCGCCAGCCCCAAGCCCGCACCGCCGGAGCTACGCGATGGATCGACACGATAAAAGCGGTCGAACACGCGCGGCAAATGCTCTGCTGCTATGCCACATCCGTTATCGCTGACGGCGATTTCGGAATGCGCGTCGCGAATCATGATCGCGATCTCGATTTTGCCGCCATCGGGGGTGAAGCGCAGCGCATTATCGACCAGATTGCTCACCGCCCGCTCGAATAAAACAGGGTCGGCGTAAATTTCGCCTTTGCCGGTGCAATGGACGGCGACATGCCGATCTTCCGCGAGCGTTCGATAAAATGCTGCGATCTTTTCCACGGCGGGGCCACCGTCGAACCTTTTCCGCTCGACGGATTCACGAGCCGCGTCCGCTCGTGCCACGAAAAGGAGATTGTCCACGATCCCCGACAACCGTTCGCATTCGGCAATGGCGGATTCGATAACTTCGCGGTACTCGCCGGGCGTACGCTCACGTGTTAATGCGACCTGCCCCTCGCCCATAATATTAGCAACCGGTGTGCGCAATTCGTGGGCGAGATCGGCGGAAAATTGCGAGAGCCGCTTGAAGGAATCTTCGAGCCGGGCCAGCATCGCGTCGAAAGCGCTCGCGAGCGGCTGAAGCTCGCGCGGCCAGCCGGCCGGCGCCACGCGTTCGTTCAGATGCGCCGGCCCGATTCGTTCGAGCGATTGCGTCATTTCTCCGAGCGGACGTAAACCGCGCTTGGCAACCGTGATTGCGATGACGGCTGAGGCAAGAATGCTGCCCACCAGCACCACCCCGAGCAAAAGGCCGAACCTTCTTTTCAGTTCTTCGTCGCTCGATCGGTCTTGCGCGACCTGGATTGTGTAAGTTTCGCCGCCAGTTCTCTCGTTCAAGGCGACTAACGAAAACAACTTCGCGCCGGTGCGATAATCTTTCGGATTGCGAATGGACGATGTCGATCTTTGCGCAGGAGGAAAAACGTCTGGAGGAATTAAACGATCCATTCCGGGCGCCTCGGTTACGGTGCGGCCTGCCGAATCGAGCACCCTGATCCAATAGGGAGCGTGTTCGTCGGCCCGGTGGGCCCTCAATTCCTCGCCGAAAATTCCTAGCCCACCCTCTTTGAAGTCTGCGCTTAGTCCGGAAATTTTGTCGGCCAGGAAAGTATTGTCTTCCGCGAAGGCATGCCGAACAACAATCCAATAAAACACCCCCAGCCCGCAGGAAAGCAATAGCGCCGCGGCCAGCGTAAAAAGCAGGACGAGCTTCGCCGCGATCGAGCTCGGTTCAGTGCGCTTTGAGGACATAACCAACGCCGCGAATGGTATGGACTAATTTGGTCTCGAATGGATCGTCCACCTTCGCTCGCAAGCGGCGCACCACGACTTCCACGACATTCGTATCGGTTCTGAACCCGATGTCCCAAACGTGCTCGGCGATTTCTGCGCGCGACACGACTTCACCGGCCGAGCGAACCAGGTGAGCGAGAAGAAGAAACTCTTTCGGCGTGAGATTAAGCGGAACGCCGGCACGGACCGCTTTGTGTCGCTTCAAGTCGAGCTCCAGGTCGTCGATGCGCAAACGATCTTCGTGTTGCGCGGGAGCGCGCCGCAGCAGCGAGCGCACCCGGGCGAGCAATTCAGAAAACGCGAACGGCTTTACCAGATAATCGTCCGCGCCCAATTCCAGTCCTTTCACTCGATCGCGCACACTGTCGCGGGCGGTGAGAAAAAGAATGGGCGTGCGCATTCCACCGCGGCGCAGTTCCGCGACTACCTGCCAACCGTCTATGTTTGGCAGCATGATATCGACGACGATAAGATCGAACTTTGTCCCGCGCGCGAGCTCGAGACCGGTTTGGCCGTCCCGCGCAAGGTCGACTCCGAAGCCGGCTTCGCGCAGGCCTTTGGCCAGAAAAGCAGCCGTTTTCTTTTCATCCTCGATCACCAGAATTCGCATCGCGTCAACGAGACCTATGGATCCTATGCGTCCGATGCGTCCTGCGAAGGCGGCAGGGCAATCACCAGGCCGGCAAGCAAGAATGTGATTGCCCCCGAGAAAAGACAATAGCGACAGTAGGCGTGCAGGAGGAAGGCCTGCACATACAGCAGCCAGAGGGTAGCGAGGAACATCGCCCCCACTGTCAAAGTGAGAAATAGTCGCGCGCGCGCGTAGCCGAAGGCCGCGAAAGTGGCGAAGCTGAATGCGCTAAAGTAAGCCAGCAACCCGAATGCGGCCACGGGTATTCCAGCTAGCTTTGCATATGAGCTGCCCAGCACGCGGAAACAATCCGGCGATCCTCCACAAGCAGCCGTTTCACCTGTCAGCGCCTGCACGGTCAGATATCCTGCATCCGCCAGCCCCGCCAGGGAAACGATCGCGACGACGATGTAAAGAATATTTCGAAATCGCGAGACGGTCATGGGATTGCAGAATGACGAAGCACGAATGACGAATTAAATCCGAACGATGAAGGCCGAATGGGGATCGCACGCGTCCAGCGTGTCGCGATCTGCATGTGCGCCCATCACGCAAAAGCACGGTAGAATGCTGCGGTAGACTGCAAGATACATACCTTCATGACTTTGCTTTAAGGGCAGCATCGATGGCGGCGCGCAGACCACTAGGCGTTTTGTCAGTCGGACCGACTTCCTGCTTGTTGATAAAAACGGAGGGAGTGACCTTCACCCCAAGCGAATTAGCCCGCTCCTGATCGGACTCGACTCGCGCTTTGGCTCTTTCTCCCTCCATATCCTTTTTGAATTGATCGAGATTTAGCCCAATCATTCCCGCGTAGGAATCAAATAATTCGCGCGGGTTGTCGGCTTTGCTCCAAGTGGCTTGCTCCCGATAAAGGAGGTCGTGCATATCCCAAAAACGACCTTGCAGACCGGCAGCTTCAGCAGCCAGCGCAGCGGCGCGCGCGTGCTGATGGATCCGGAGCGGCAAGTTCCGAAAGACAATGCGCAAGTGCGGGTCATATTCTTTCACTAACTCATCAAGGAAACCGGACATGCTGCCACAGGGCGGGCATTGAAAGTCGCCGAATTCTTCCAGCGTGACCGACGCATTGGCGTTACCGCGAATGTGCATCGATTCGGCATCGCCTTTTCGAGAAACGCTCTTGTCTTCCGGGATAGCGAGAGGACGCGGGAGCTTTGCGCGATAGAGCATCGCTCCGGTCCCCAGCGTGGCGATCGCGACCACGGCAACAATAATAAAAGGCAGATAGCGCTTCATAAATTGTCGCGAGCGCGAGAAGTTTCAGCGCAACGAATGAGCCGTCAAGTGGCAGTCCACGTTAAAAGATTACAAACGTTACAAGAGTTACAAATGAGGGGGCTGATGTAACGATGCACGATGTAACTTTTTAACGAATCACTCGGGCTTGCCAAATCTTTGACCGGATCGAGCATGGTAGTAAATTAAGCAATGCAGCTGCGAAACGTCGGATCCATTTCGCTCTTCCTGGTCATGGCTGCATCTTTTTCTTCCGGGCAAACACAATCCGGGTCGGGAACGGGAATCGAAGGAGTAATTACGTTTAGCCCAACTCAGCCTGGACCAATCAGGGCCGACGCTCCCAGCTCGAAACCGCTCGCGAATGCCACTTTCGTCGTAGAGAACGAAAAGAGAGTGGAAGTCGCATCCTTCACCACGGATGATCAAGGGCGATTTCGCGTCCCCCTGGCGCCCGGACATTACACCGTATCTAGGAAGGGCACGAAAAGCAGCATCGGGCGCTACGGCCCGTGGGATGTTGATGTCCGCGCAGACCAGCTGACCAGAGTAACGTGGGAATGCGATACGGGAGTACGGTGAAGTGCTATCGCTGTGGCGGCGCTCGGTGAGCATCGCACTTGTGATGCCGCTTTGGTCGCGGCAGGCAAACCACGAGAAATGACGAAGGGACCCGCCTTTGCTTGGGCTACGACGCGGCGGTCGAATCAATGACGAAACCCGAATGACGAATCCGTGTTATCCGCGTAATCCGCAGATCTCCCTCTCTTATTCAGCCGGCAGCGGCCGGATCCGTGTCCATTCGTGGGTTAACGGAGCAGGCCAAGCCGTCTCATATCTGCGAGGAACTCCGCAGCCACGGGAGGCCGTCCGCCTCATTCGGCGCGTCCGGCAGAACTGGAAGCCTAACCTCCGATCCTAGCCGCAGGCACTCGCGAAAAATCGCGAGTGCCTGCAAATCTGAGCTCCGCGCCTCTAGCCTCATGGTCGGGGCGGTGGAGTGCCGGGAGGCGTCGCGCTTGGCCGTGAAGTCGGCCGAGGCGGAGGGGTGACACCGGGCGTCACCGTGGGCGTCGGAGTGGGTGTACCCCCCAAGCAGACCTTCACGTTTGTCGTCGTGCCATTGGTGATATTAAAATTACCTGAAGCCCTACCAACGGTCGATCTCGACACGGTGTAGGTATGTGCTCCAGGCGCCAGTGAGGCGTCGTAAGTGCCATTGGCAAGCGTAGCGCCATAAGGCCGGCCGTCGATCGATACCGACGCGTTAGGAAGAGACGCGCCTCCGTTACAGGCCGTGACGACAAGGTGCGCAGTTCCCTTTTGCGGCGCGGTGCACTGGCTAAACCTGAAGTAGCCGATCCGCGTGCGCCAGTTAAAGCTGGATGTCGTCTGGTAGTACTGGTTCGTGTAGTAGAAGGTGCAGTCGTCCATCGGATCAACGGTCATGTCGCTGTAATCTCCCCAGCGGTTGGAGGTGCCGATCTGGCTGCCGGTGCCATCAAAAAGATGTTGCTCCCCTGACAACGTGTTCAATGGATCGGTCGTCAGCCGGCCCGCATAGCGGATTTGGGGGTTAATCGAGCTGCTGGACGCGCTAAAGCCGAGAGCAATGTTGCCCTGGTTATCTGACGCAATGCTGCCCATCCAGCGCCAGGTGGTGTCGGGCTGATACGTACTCTGCTGGAAGATAGTCCAGTTCCCTGGCTGGGTGCGTCGCAATTCGATCCAACGGATGCCCGCGACTGAATTCGCACTGACCGTATAGTTATCGAGCATCGACTCATGACCGTCGCTAAATCGGCGATAGGGGTTTCGGAACATCAAGCGATCGGCGATCGCATCCAGCCTGGCGGTCGTCCCAGCTTGAGGCACGCAGTTGCGTGTTGTTGGGCAGAGTGCGGTGAAGGCCGCTGCCGGAATGCTGGCCTCGAGAGCAAAAGTCGAGTTGGCCGGGGTCGTGAAGTCCGCGTGGTACGCCCATACTTTGTAACTGAGGGGGTTACCCCGGGGCCATGCGACGAAATGGTTCGGATCGCCCACGGGCGGCGGAATGATGCCATCCAAATCGGAAGGCAGGAAAGTCTCTTCACTGGAGCCGCCAATAATCCCTGGAGTTTGCGAAGTGGCGCTTGGAGCACCGACTAGCATCTTGACCCGATCAAACACGAAAGGCTGCGGCCCGAGGTAGGCTGTGCCAGCAGTATTAAACATGTTGGCAGCCATGTAATAGCCATCGGGCCATACGCCCAGCTTCGGATAATCAAGAAAATTGGTGGTAAGAGGGCCAAACGCATAACGGTACCATGCTCCGGTGGCATCACCGGTTTGAGACACAGCAATGCACTCGGTATTGGGGACAGCAATCCCTGCGAACTGGCTGATGACCCAGCGGTCGGCCAGTTGGTCATAGATCACCACCGGATCGCCACTATCGGCAAGTTCGCAGACGCCGCCAAAGCCAGACCAGACCGAGGCGATATCGATGGGACCGAGGAGCGACGTGCCGGTAAGTTTATCAAAGACCTGTAGGCCGATGTTTACCAGCTCCACGTACTGAGTTTTTCCCACCTCGCCATCGGTATCGGGCGGAGCACAATTGCAGTTGACGCCCGGGTAGGGAATGCCAGCCCAGGTGAGAATAGGCCCGGGAATGGCGAGAGTGTTTATCGTCCGCTGCCAGAAACTGTTTTGAATCACCGGGTCCCGGCCATTCTGGTGCTGATGCGGTATCTTTGGGTTCAGATTCGCCTCATGTTCGGGCTGCAAGGGCGGCCAGATCAATGGCTGCTCGCGCAGCGGCCGCGACAGGTCGCTGCGCGACGCGGGGATCACGGTCATTTGGCCCATTTGTTGCGCTCTGGGTTCTTGAGCTTGCGCCTGAGTTGCGTTTGGCTGGGCAGACGCGTTCGAGAACATGCCAAAACCAAGCAGCGCCAGAAAGACGCCGGCCAGGAACACGAACAAACCAATTAAAACACGCAGATTAAAGAAGGCGAATTGGGAAGCAGACTTCTTTTTCATGCATGGAGGTAGGGTTGAGGTTTGAGTGTTGTTCTTTCTTTCGTTTTTGTTCTATCTCTGGCTCTCTGAAACTTTTAACCTTCGGCTGCAGCCAGGCAGCGCCGGGTAATCCGCGGTTTAGCGCTTCGTCCCTTTTCCCATCGGCGCGCTGACCTAAGGGCAAATCAGCCGCTTTGCGTCTCCTGATCGAGAACAGCCACCGCGCGCTTGTACAGCTCCCCGGCTTCCTCGTGTGAGTTGCCCACTGCGGTCAGGCCTGTTCTTCCCAGTTCTCCCAGAGCACTCATCATGTGAAAGACCACGCCAGTCTGTCGTGTTTGATTGAAGTGCAGATTGTGCCGCACGACAATGTCAAAAAGATCGTCCGGGGTTAAAGTGCGATACAGCGGCGACTCCACGTGGTCACTGGCGACAAAAAATTTTTGTTGCCCGTTCGGAGCAGTGAAAATCGCGGTCTGCGGATCGTAGGTGCCGTCGGTGAGAAATTGCAAAGTCAAAAATGGATGGGTGGTTCCGCCTTTTCTCAAATTAATCTCAATGGCGTATGCGTTCCATTTTCCATTCGAGCGCACCACCACAAAATCCAAAGCAAAGCGTCCGATGACTCCTTCTTTGGCGAGACGCTTGCCAATCTTTGCCGCTTCCTGCGTGATCAACCCAGCATAGCCAGTGTCGGCCGGGAAGACGCATCCAAGGTAACTTTGCCCTGACGGACCGCCCAGCAACTGGTCGTGGGTCGAGAGTAATTCAACCGCGCCCAGCGGGGTGACGCGAAGTTGCACGCTTGGGCTTCTAAACTCTTCTCCCATGATGCGTTCTTCGACTATGCCTTTGCGCTCTTGCAGCTTTTTCATATAGGCGTCATAGGTCGTTTCCCTTAGCTCGAACTGCATCCCTCTGAGACGCTCATCTATTGCGGCCCGCTCTTTCGAATCGCCCGGAGACGGTAGCCCTGTTAAATCGACAAGAGCATTGCCCTCACCAGAGACGCCCTCGTTGAGCTTTACTAGAACTTGTTTGATTGAAGGCTTCCTCGCCCGCATCTGCATGATAGCCCCAATCACTTCCTCTTTGCTCCCGAGGTTCTCGTGGCCGAGAGGGTGCGCGACATTTTCTTCGAGGAAGATTTTCCGGCACCCGCTTTTTGTTCCCAACGGGAAATATACGGGATCGGCGCCGTACATCGGAATGCCGAGCTGCAGCGCGAGCTCTTTCTCCCGATTGGTCGTATTATAGGGAACAAGGTGAGCGCGATCAGGATCCATTATCAAAGAGCGGATGCGCTCGATCAGCCTTGGCCGCTCGAGCAGTTTCTCGGTCAGCGGACGCACTGAAGCGTCAAGCGGCGAGAGTAGAAACAACCGCGGACGGGCATGACTCGGGATGACGCCGGGCAACAAGTCGAGGTAATAATCGATGATGCTCGGCAGAATCGTCTGCGAAGTAACATAGATTAGCCGGGCCCGTGGCTGACGCAGCAGGAGGAGGAGGAACAAAAAACGTTCTTCATATGCTTGCACTACTGCGCCGGCGCCGGCCAGGTCCACGGACAGCGACGGTACGACAACAATCGTTTGCGGGTCCTGATTAAAACACTCGATCGATTTCCACAGCGGCACGAGTTTCTTTTGCAACCGATCGAACTGATTCTGCGAATCCGCAGCAGGTTTTGATTCGGACATAAACAGCCAATCCAAGTCTTTGTTCAAAGCGAACTAAATTACAAGCGCCTTTGCCAGCACGCGGGACGCATGCGCTACCCAATCATCGCCGTCGCCGTCCAAATGAATATCCGCGATGCGTTCTACCGCCGCCGATGGCGCGTTTACCTCCGGCCGCGGCTTCCGGCTCAAACAGCGCGGTGTACAGATAGGAAAAATTTTCCAGTTTCAGCCGTGGAATTTTCTGGCCAATGAAATGTTCGATTGCCTGCAAAGCCGGCAGTTCCTCGCCGTTCACGAGAGTGAAAGCGTCGCCGACATTCTGCGCCCGACCGGTGCGCCCGATGCGGTGGACGTAATCCTCCGGATGCTCCGGCACATCGTAATTGATGACATGGCTCACTCCGGCAATATCGAGCCCGCGCGAGGCGATATCGGTGGCCACCATCACTTCGTATTTGCCGCTCTTGAATCCCTCGAGCGCTTCGATCCGTTCCCGCTGCGTGCGGTTGGAATGCAATACCGCCACCGCATGCTTCGCGTGCTTTAAGGAATGCGCGACGCGATCGGCGTTTACTTTTGTCCGACAAAAGATCAGTACGCTGTCGAAATTTGTTCGCTCCAACAGTGCCATGAGCAGATCGAATTTCTGCTCAGCGGCCACTGGATAAACTGCGTGGGTGACTGTTTCCGCCGGCGATCGGCGCACGCCAATTTCCACCAACTCAGGCTCGCGCAGCACCCACGCCGCCAAACGTTCGATTTCCGGCGGCAAGGTTGCCGAGAACAGAAGCGTTTGCCGGTCGGTAGAAATTTGTTCAACAATCCGGCGGACATCCGGCAGAAAACCCATGTCGAGCATGCGGTCCACTTCGTCGAGCACTAGAAGTCTTACTTCTTGCAGGGACATGGTGCGTTGCTCGAGCAGATCGAGCAGCCGTCCGGGAGTGGCAATGAGAACATCGACCCCGCGCTTGAGTTCCTCGCGTTGTTTTCCGTAACCGACCCCGCCGTGCACCAGAGAGACCCGCAGATCAGTGAAACGGCCATAATCGCGGAACGCCGTTTCGACTTGCGCCGCCAATTCGCGCGTCGGCTCGAGCACCAGACATCGGAACGCGCCATGCTTTGCGAGCAGCGTCAGGATGGGAAGGGCGAATGCCGCAGTTTTGCCGGTGCCCGTTTGCGCCGTCCCGATCAAGTCTCTGCCCGCGAGAATGATCGGGAAAGCGCGCAGTTGGATTGGCGTCGGTTCGACAAATCCCATCGCCTGAGTCCCGCGCACCACTTCCGGCGAAAGTCCGAAATTATTAAATGACACGAGGGGAAGTTAAGACGTCGACGCGCTTTGCGCAGGTTAAAAGGTTACAAAAGTTACAAGGTGAAAAAGGCAGACCGCTGATTCTCGGTCCCCATCGCACCTTCAACGTTTTTCCTTGCACCACTGATCCACCCAGTCGTTCACCGTCTTGTACCACAGCCGCGAGTTCTGTGGTTTGAGCACCCAGTGACCTTCGTCCGGGAAATACAACATCTTGGACGGCACCTTGAGCCGTTGCAGCGTGGTGAAGAGTTGAAAGCCTTCGCTGACATCGAGTCGGTAATCGTTCTGACCGTGAATTACCAGCGTCGGCGTTTTGAACTTGTCCGCGAACAAATGCGGCGAGAATTTCCGATACAGCTCGCGTTGTTTCCACGGCGGACCGTTGAACTCCCATTCTGGAAACCAAAGTTCTTCGGTCGTGCCGTAAGCCGACTCCGTATTGAAGACACCGTCGTGCGACACGATGCATTTGAAACGATTGGTGTGGCCTAGTAACCAGTTCGCCATGTAACCGCCGTAGCTTGCGCCAAGCGCCGCCACGCGGTTCTTGTCGATAAACGGATACGTCTTCTCCACGTAATCGAGACCCTTCATCAGATCGACATACGGTTTGCCGCCCCAATCGCCGCTGATCGAGTCGGTAAACTTCTGCCCGTACCCAGTCGAGCCGTGGAAATTGATCATGATCACCACGTAATTACCTGTCGCGGCGAACAACTCCGCGTTCCAACGATACGACCACTCGTTTCCCCACGCCCCTTGCGGCCCGCCGTGGATCAAAAATTTTACTGGATATTTCTTCGCCGGATCGAATCCCGGCGGCTTGATCATGAAACCCTGCACCTCTTCGCCATTCGCGCCTTTAAACGTTAACGACTCCAACGGCTGCATATCGATTTGCGACAACAGCGCGTCGTTCATGTGAGTGACCGGGGCGGGACGGGTTGGCGCCATCATTCCATCCTCCGACAGTGGAATGGTCCAAATCTCGTTTGGCGCTCCGATAGACATTCGCGAAAAGAACAATCCAGCATTCGACCAAACGAGATCATCAGCATGCAAATGTCTCTCTTGGGCCTCGATCGGCGGCTTACCATCCAAGAAAACGACAAAGAGTGGAGATTCGCCATGATCTTCCCCAGCAAAACTGATTCCGCTTCCGCCTAGCCACGCGAAGCTACCGACCGAGTGATCAAACTTCTCCGTCAGATCGCGCGTCTTCCCTGATTGTCGATCTTGCACCAAAAGCAGCCATTTATCGGCTTCGAAGCCGGCGCGGGCTTGCGAGCGCCACGCGATGTATTGTCCGTCCGGCGAATAGAGCGGCGTCGCGTCGGCGCCGGGACTGGTGGAAATTTTGTTCGGCGCACCGCCGCTGATTGGCACGACGAAGATTTCGTTGTTCGTGCTGGTTGCCTCCACCTCGTCGATGTTGCTCGTGTAAGCGACCTCCTGGCCGTCGGGCGAAATCGCATACATGTCCTGGCCGCCGAGATTGAACGGCGGCACATCGTGATCGCCCGGGGTGAGATCGCGTGGCTCGTTCCCATTTTTCTGTGGTGGCAGCCGTGTCGGCTGCGTTCCCTCAGCTCCAGCAGGCGATACACCTGCCTCTACAGTCGCATCTGCCGGAACAACAAACAGATGGCTGCGCTTGAATTCGGTATAAGCGTTCCAATGCCGATAAAGAAGCTTCGTGAAGACTTTCGCTTTCACTTTGCTGTTCTTCAGTTCTTCATCGCGCTTCTTGTTTTCCGCGTCATCTTTCGCATCCGGATAAACCGCAGACACGAACACGATATTTTTTCGGTCCGGCGACCAGATCCCGCCATCCGCGCCGGTCGAAATTGTCGTCAGTTGCCGCGGTTTCCCAACCAGCCGCCCGCTTTCGGTCGCGAAATCGCACATCCAGATTTGCGTCGGATCGGTCGCTTTCGACGTCCAGATCAGCCGTTTTCCATCGGGCGAAAATCGCGGGCGTTCCTCGTGATTCGACGTCTCATTCAACCGTCGCGATTCACCGCCGCTCGCCGGCACGATCCACAAATGCGAAATCCTGGTGTTCGCTTCGAGATCGACATCGACGCAGTCGAACACGACCCATTTGCCATCCGGCGAAGGCACCGGTGCGCCGACACGCTTCAGCGCCATCATGTCCTCGAAGGTAAACGGATGTTTCTGGGAGGTTTGCGCGAAGGCTGTGGCAGCGAGGAAAAAAGCGAGAGTTACGAATACTTTCATGGCCGGCAAAGTCCCGTCGAAGGGCTGCGCGCGCAACCGCGGGGTAGCGCCCGCGTCCTGCCTGTTGGTTTCGGCGTCGCGCCGAAACGACCTTTCCAGAGGCGCGGCAATCACTGAGGGTGATGGAACGGAAAAGAAAAGTCCGCGATCGCGAGGACGCGCTCGCCAGCACGCGGGACGCGTGCGCTACCCAGAGCTCTGCGATCACGCTTTCTTCCAAGCGAAAGTCTTGCACTAAGCAAAGTCGAACGTGAATCTCTTGTTGCAATGACATCGCATGCACTCGCGATTCAAGTCGAGCTGCCTACAAAGTCGCTTAATTTAGCAGTAAAGAGGAACACGGCCCGGTTTCCAAACGATTTCATGTTTCAGCTCGCGCGCGCTGAAACGGAAGGTTTGAGGTTGCAAATTGGCACCTCAAACGAATCGGCGTCAGATTGGGTCTCATTCTCATGAATAACAAGACGAACTGCCTCGCCGCAGCCGGATTGGCGATCTTCGCACTGACAGCGAACGCCGAAAAGATCGCGCTTGTTAACGGGACGCTGATTAATCCGGGGACCTCACAGGTTGTTCAGAACGCGAGGATCATAATCGATGGCGACAGAATTCAAGCGGTCGGCGACGTCAAAACAGTCGGTGCGCCAAAAGGCGCGCGAGTGATTGTTTGCCAAGGCAAGTTCATCTTGCCGGGCTACATAGACACGCACATTCACTTCTTTCAATCGGGCGATTTGTTCACGCGGCCGGACGGCGCCGATCTAAACAGTGTACGTCCGTATAAAGAGGAAGTCGCTTGGGTGAAAAGTCACCTGAACGACGTTTTCGCACGTTATCTGCGCAGCGGGATCACCAGTGTTGTCGATGTCGGCGGACCGTTTTGGAACTTCGAAGTGCGGAAAATTGCAAACGCAACGCCGAAAGCGCCGCGCGTGGCGGTGGCCGGCCCACTGATCTCGAGCGTCTCGCGCGAGAAACTCGATCTTGGCGATCCGCCGATTGTGAAGATCGACACGCCGGATCAGGCGCGAGATTTCGTCCGCAGACTGGCCGATCAGAAACCCGATCTGGTGAAGATTTGGTACATTGTCGACAAAGGTTATCCGCTGGAAAACTTCCGGCCGATCGTGCGCGCGACAATTGAAGAGAGTCACGCACACAAAATCCGCGTCGCAGTGCACGCGACAGAATTGGAGACGGCCCGGGCGGCGGTGCAAGAAGGCGCGGATGTTCTGGTCCACAGCGTGGTCGATAAACCGGTAGACGACGCATTTGTGAAGCTGCTGAAAGATCGAAATGTCATTTTGTGTCCGACTCTGGTCGTGTTCGAACGCTACGGGCGCACATTTTCGCATCAGTTAAATCTGGCGCCTGAAGAAAAGACATGGGGCAATCCAGAAGTCATCGCATCGCTCGATGTCACGAAAGTTCCGCGGGACAAATTGCCCGATCGCATCAAAACCGCGCTGGCGAAACCGGAGGAGGCGCTGGATCGCATCAAGAAAACTTACAAGGTCGCGCTACCAAATTTGCAGAAACTGGAAGACGCGGGCGTGACGATTGCCGCCGGCACCGACGCTGGAAACATCGGCACGATTCACGGCCCGGCGTTGTTTCGCGAATTTCAGCTCATGAAAGAGGCCGGACTAACGCCGATGCAGATTTTGCAATGTGCCACCGCTAATGCGGCGAAGCTTTTCGGCGGCGATACCGGCGCGCGTATCGGTAAGATCGAAACCGGTAATTTCGCCGATCTCATTATACTCCGCTCGAATCCGCTTGATGATATCAGCCGCGCGTCGGAAATCGATACCGTGATAAAGAACGGCGTAGTTTATTCAGCCGATTCGATCTTACGCTGATGAAAACTATTTTGGCTGCATGGATCGTATACGCGGTCGCTTACAACCTCGCGCTCATCCGCAAGGCGCCGCGATCAAAAAGAACCGCGCCTCCTTCGCGCGACTGGGGGAAACAACTGCGCCTATTGATCATCGGCGCGACCGGCGGAACCGGGCGACAGCTTGTCCGGCAGGCGCTGGAACAAGGGCACGAGGTCACCGCGTTTGTGCGCAATCCGCAACGTTTGAAGATGGAGCACACGAATCTGCGCATTGTCCAAGGCGACGTCCTCGATTACGCATCAGTTGAGGCAGCGATGAAGGGGCAAAACGCGGTCCTATGCGCGCTCGGCCACAAGCGCTTGTTCGGGCCGACAACGATTTTGTCGCGTGGCACAGCCAACATCATGCGCGCGATGAAAAACTGCGGCGCGGCGCGGTTAATTTGCGAAAGCTCGCTTGGAGTCGGGGACGCCGTCGGACGGCTCGGCCTGCCGGCGACGTTGCTTTTTGTCCCATTGATCCTGCCATTCTACTTTTGGGATCGTCTCCGGCAGGAAGCGCTGATCGCAGACAGCATCGACATCGATTGGGTGATCGTGCGGCCAGCGACGCTGACGAACGGTCCGGCTCGTGGCGATTACCGCCATGGCTTCACAGTCGGCAGCTACGTCTGGCTGAGTCGTGTCTCGCGCGCGGACGTCGCCGATTTCATGCTCAAGCAGTTGAACGACGACACCTACGCCGGAAAGGCGCCGGGGATTTGTTATTAATTGGCGTAACGAAATTGCCTTGCCGCTGCGAAAAAGCGGCCTGAAATTTCCTGTCTATGGCTACGCATCCGCAATACGCGCATCCCGAGGCGCTGGTGGAGACCGATTGGTTGGAGAAACATCTCAACGACGACGGCATCCGGATCGTCGAGTCGAATGAAGACATTCTGCTGTATGATACCGGGCATATTCCGGGTGCGGTCCACATCGATTGGCGCGCCGATCTGCAGGACCCTTTGATCCGCGATTACATTTCACCGGAGAAATTCGCGCGGCTTTGCAGCCGGCACGGCATCACACCAGACACGACCTGCATTTTTTACGGCGACAAGGCGAACTGGTGGGCCTGTTACGCGCTCTGGGCCTTTCGCTTGTTTGGCCACGAGAAAGTGAAAATTCTCAACGGTGGCCGCGACAAATGGAAAGCGGAACAGCGGCCGATGACCCGCGAAATTCCAAAATATCCGGAGACAAATTATCCCGTGCCGAAGAAACGATTCGACAAAGAGATTCGCGCGTTTTTCGATGAGGCGCTCGCCCAAAGCAAAGGGGGCAAACCGTTGATCGACGTGCGTTCGCCGGGCGAATACAAGGGCGAGATCACGCACATGCCCGAGTATCCGCAGGAAGGCGTGTTGCGCGGCGGCCATATTCCCGGCGCAAAGAGCATGCCCTGGAAAACCGCCACAAATGACGACGCCACATTTAAATCTGCAGACGAGCTGGCCAAAATTTATTTCGATCAATGCGGGGTAAAACCGGGCACAGACACAGTTGTCTATTGCCGGATTGGCGAGCGCTCGAGTCACACCTGGTTTGTGCTCACGTATCTACTTGGGCTCGACAACGTCCGCAACTACGATGGTTCGTGGACCGAATGGGGCAATAAAGTCGGCGCGCCGATTGAAAAAGGCGGGTGATTTGTGACGGCGGTCTATGGCCGTCAGATTAATCGCGGCGCTCACAGAGCGCCGCTACAGTTTTAAATCCGCGTAATCCGCGGTAAATTCTCGCTCTCGATGTATCCGACAAAGCTCGACAACATCATCAATCTCTTCGAGACGCTCCCGGAAGATGAACGGCGCGAGACACTCGTTTCCTATGCAGACAACGCGAAGAGGCAGGAGCCGCGCGAAGGCGAAAAATTCGATCTCGTCGATGTTCGTAAGGACGAAGATTGCACGGACACGGTCGGCGTTTATCTGCATGTTGATGAAAACGGTAAGGCGCAGATCCGGATGACGCTTGGTCCGGAAGTGCAAACGCTGACCCGCTCGATGACAGCGATTCTTTGCAAAGGCCTGGAAGGCTCGACGCCGCAGGAGATTCTCGATCTTCCGAGCGATTTCGTGACGCGCATCGTAGGCGCAGAGCTCGTGCGCATTCGCAGTCAGACGATTTATTACGTCCTCACCCGCATCAAAAGCATCTGCAAGGTGTACCTCGACCGCCAGCGTATGGCGCAAGTGGCGTAATGGAGGATTTAGCGGGTTTCAAACCCGCTGGCCACAAACGCTACGAGCCTATGTTTCAAATTTAATTCCGGTTTTCTGGACTTCACGATATGGCAAGAGCCAGATCAATGATTCATCGTGAAGATCGACAACCTGGATGCGGTTGCCCCACGGATCACGGAAATCGCAGCGGAACGGCGGTTCGAGTTTTAATTTGTATTTGCCGGTGAGTTTCTTGCGGACTTCGGCCAATTGCTGCTCGTCGCGCACCATGATTCCAAAATGGCGCATGTTGGCGGGTTGAACTTTTTCAACCTCGAAAATCGCGAGGAATTGGTGTTCGCCGAGTTTGAAAAACGCGTCACCCTCGCCGGCATCCAATTTCTCGAGATTGAAAACGTCCTTGTAAAACGCGACCGCCTTTTTGATGTCGTCCACCTCGATGGCGACGTGATTACACCCATAAACTTGTACGCTCATGATGTATTTTAGCTGAAGAGATGATCCGGCGCGCGCTACTTTTTTGGCGCAACGCGCCTGTAGCCACCGGCCTGTGGCCGGTCACAGTCGCGCCCGCTTAATTTGAATTTTAGGGCGTCATCTGCGGGTTGTGGGCTTTTTCTTCTTCACATGTCGGGCAACATTCTTTGCCGCAGCATCGAGCGCCGCGCGCACAATGCTCGCCTTCGCAGCAGTGAGATAAACATTCGTGTAGCCCTGCCGACCCCAGGCGCCGCTGCACGGTTTGAAGACCTTTGGGGCTTTCTTGATAAACGCGCGCTGCTGCTCTGGCGTGAGCTTCACCATCCCCCAGCTTTCGTCGGGGACGCCAAGCGATGCGAAAACTTTGCTGCCGACACGAAAATCAGAGTGATTCATGTGCGAACCCTCGATGGCCGTCGGAATTTCCAACGCTATCTCTCGAAATTGGTCGATAGTCATCTCACCCCCAATCGTCCCTAACGAGAAAGAGATAAGCCACGGCAGGGTGTTGTCGCAAACACCTGAAGTTATTTCGCAATGGGGCCGTTGGCTTCATCGGCTGGTTAGATGACACGGGTGCGAAGCTTCTCCTCCATGAAATCATGGGCCTGCGTGACCACTCGCCGTTCTTCTTCTGTGAGGTCGTCGCGGCAGAGACCCTTAACGTTCTTCAGCGCGTCGAGAAGCTCGAATTTCTGATCCGTGTGCGTAATCACCGCTGGGTATGCACGTAACAGGTAGTGGAGCGGCTTTAGCGCACGGCGCTCGCACCAGGCGTCGATCAGCCCGTCAAGTGTCTTGAACAGGTCGAACTCGCTCATGCGCGGAAAGTCATCTAACCAGACAGAGATAGCCACGGCTAGCGTTGAACAACATTACGGCGGGAGTGCGTGAGCGCGAAGACGCGAATCGCACTAGGGAAGCCGGGGCCTGGATGAAATCCAGGGTGTCGTGGCAAACACGCTGAAGTTGTATCGCAATGGGGCCGTTTGCTTCATCGATTGGTTAGGCCTCGGGTTCGTGACAAACCACTTCGATGTTGTGCCCGTCCGGACCGATGACGAAAGCTGCATAGTAGTTCGCGTGGTAGTCCGGGCACAGACCAGGTGCACCGTTGTCTTTGCCACCCGCCTCCATCGCCGCGCGATAGAAAGCTTCGACTTGCTGGCGATTCTCGGCCGTGAACGCCAAGTGAAGATGCGCTGGCTTCTCCTCTGTTTGGTACAGGCACAATGAAGCCTTACCCTTTGGGCTAAGCTCGACACCGTACGTCGGCGGCCCCTCCGAGACAACAGATACGCCGAGCGGTTCGAGTGCCTTGAGGAAGAACGCTTTGCTCGCTGCATAGTCGCTGACT